>JAFYBS010000126.1 GCA_017540125.1 Eubacterium sp. | reverse complement strand
CTATGGTATGGATTGGGATTCCGATAACGGAGGTTCAACGCTGTCGTCATCGGTGAAAAAGCAGATCATGGATACGCTGAAGCAGCGTGAGGTACTCTGCATGCAGGCGGAGAAGGACGGAACCACCTTGACCGATGAGGAGCAGAAGGAAGTGGATACCGCCGTGGAAGAGGCGATGAACGCGATGCCGGAGGAGTCCAAAGGGAAAAAAGGCCTGAGTGAATCCGACTTCCGCGCTTCCATCGACAAGCAGAAGCTGGCGGATAAAGAGAAACAGCACATCATCGACGGATTTGATATCGATGATGAGGCGATCAAGAACGAGATCAATAAGGGAGAGTATCGTCAGTATACGATCCAATATTATACCATCACAAAGATGGATGAAGACGCCAACAAAGCATCCGACGGCGATGAAGAAAAGATGAAGGATGAGGAAACCCTGAAAAAAGACAAGGCGGAGATGGAGGCCCTGCAGAAGAGAGCCAAGGCCGGAGAAGACTTCGAAAAACTCCTCACCGATTCAGACGGAGATCAGAAGGACGATACAACCGGTATCTCCTATGCAACCAAAGACCTCATCGAGACCGATGCGGACTTTGCCGATGCACAGGTGAGAGATCAGATCAAGCTGATGAAGAATGATGAGATTTCCGGTGTGATCGAAGGAAACGAAGCGTATTATGTGGTGAAGATGATCAACAATGATGATCCGGCTGCCTATGATAATGAGGTTAAGAACAGGATTTCTACCGAAGAAAACGATCAGTATACCAAGTATTATGATGAGACGGTCCTTCCGCAGTATACCATAACGGTTCAGGACTATTGGAGTGATCGTGTAAATATCGGACACATTACCGTACCTGCAAAGTGATAATGGATAAGGAGGGACCATATGGCGGTTAAACGAATCTATGTTGAAAAAAAGCCGGCCTATGCCGTTCGGGCAAAGGAGCTTCTGACGGAACTGAAGGAATATCTGGATCTGGACGGACTGGAGGGAGTCAGAGTACTGGTTCGTTATGATGTGGAAAACGTCAGCGAAGAAACGTATAAAAAGGCATTGGTTACAGTTTTTTCGGAACCGCCTGTGGATTATCTCTACGAAGATGATTTTTCCAGGGGAGAAAACGATCATGTTTTTTCCGTGGAGTATCTGCCCGGTCAGTTTGACCAGAGAGCTGACTCGGCCGAGCAGTGCGTCTGCCTTCTGAACGAGAAGGAAAAACCGGTGATCCGTTCGGCAACTACCTATGTTCTGACCGGGAAACTGACGGAAGAGGACAAGGAAAGGATACACAGTTACTGCATCAACCCGGTAGACTCACGGGAAACCGATGAGAAGGTGCCGGATACTTTGGTTGCGTCTTATCCGGAGCCGGAAGATGTGAAAATTTTTGATGGATTCATCTCCATGGACGAGGGGGCCCTGAAGGATCTCTATGAGTCTCTCGGTCTGGCGATGACGTTCGCGGATTTCAAGCATATACAGAATTATTTCAGCGGTGGTTGGGATGGCAGCGAGACACCCAGGGATCCGTCCATGACAGAGATTCGTGTTTTGGACACCTACTGGTCGGACCACTGTCGTCACACGACATTTTTGACGGAACTGACGGATGTACGGTTCGAGGACGGAGACTATCGTGCTCCGATCGAGGACACCTATCGTCGATATAAAAAAGCACACGATGAGATGTACCGGGGACGGGATGATAAATACGTCTCCCTGATGGATATCGCCCTGCTGGCGATGAAGGAACTGCGGGAGCAGGGAAAACTTGACGATATGGAGGAGTCCGACGAGATCAATGCCTGCTCTATCGTTGTCCCGGTGGAGGTGGACTACGGAGAGGGACCGATCACGGAGGAGTGGCTGGTATTTTTCAAAAATGAAACCCACAATCACCCGACGGAAATCGAACCCTTCGGTGGAGCGGCCACCTGTTTGGGCGGAGCTATCCGTGATCCGCTTTCAGGACGCGGGTATGTCTATCAGGCGATGCGCGTGACCGGTGCGGCAGATCCGACCAAATCTCTTTCCCAGACTATGGAGGGAAAGCTGCCGCAGCGAAAGATTGTGACCGGAGCAGCGGAAGGTTACAGTTCCTATGGAAACCAGATCGGTCTGGCAACCGGGCTGGTGGATGAGATCTATCATCCGAACTATGTGGCGAAACGACTGGAGATCGGAGCCGTGATGGGGGCAGCCCCGAGACGGAACGTGATCCGTGAGAATTCCGATCCCGGTGATATCATCATCCTTCTCGGAGGAAGAACCGGACGTGACGGGATCGGCGGAGCCACCGG
>JAFYBS010000001.1 GCA_017540125.1 Eubacterium sp. | reverse complement strand
CACACCTTGTAATCACTGGCGACAAGGAATCGAACAAGGTTGTCACCATAGTGTGCCGTTGACTCGAGACCGATGATGATGTTGTCCGACTCAAGTGAATCGAGTGCAGAGATCAACATATTGAAGCCATCACCGTCATTGCAGAATTCGAACGGCTCAATGAGTACCTCACCATCAGACGAGAGTGCTGAGGCGAAGTGATTGTGTTTGGCGATATCAATGCCAACATAAATCATAGAGGAACACCTCCCTTTCTAAAGTCTGATACTGTGATATCCACATACGGTTATCCTCGTAGACTTGCGTGAGATGAGAGCTCTCGGCTGTTTGAGTAGCCACCGGCACATCCAACATATAAACGATTCAGATAATGGTAGCGGCAATACACTCCAATTGAGTAGTCAAGCTACAGAGAAAAATAAACTGTCCACAGTATCTGAATGTATTAAACCACAATATCAAAAAGAAAGGAAAGTATGGTATATATGCTTCTGTATATATCATACAAGAGAAAAATGGGTAATTATAAAAATATCATTTTTGATGTCGGTGATGTTCTGATCAGCTTCCGCTATCGTGATTATATGAGGGATCTGGGGTTCCCGGAAGAGACAGTCGAATTCCTGACGAACAACATGATCTTTACGGATTTTTGGGAGGCAATGGATCGCGGAGAGAAAGATGTCGGGGAAGCCTCGGAGTTATTTTGTGACCGATACCCGGAGTTGTCTCAAGAGATACGGATCTTCTGGGAGAATATCCGGGATATTGTAGCGGAATTCGACTATGCCAGACCGCTGGTCCTGTCTATGAAAGAGAAAGGATTCCGGGTATATCTTCTGTCAAATTATCCGGAAAAGCTGGCGGATATGCACTGGCCGCAGTTTACATTTTTGCCGGACATGGATGGGTATATTATCTCGGCGAAGGTGAAGCTGGCTAAGCCGGATCCGGCGATTTTTCGCATGCTGATGGATCGTTATCGGATGAAGCCGGAAGAGTGTGTTTTCATCGATGATAACCGGGATAACATCCAAACGGCCAGCGAGTTGGGAATCACATCCATCCACTTTACCGGATATGATGATCTGATCCGGGAGCTGCAAAAAATCGGAATTGAAGAAAAATAACCGCGTTTCGGTTGAAAAACGTTGAAAAATATGGTACAATTCGGGATAATATATTTCGATTGAGGTGGTAATATGGAGTTTTACGGAACGCTGGGTTCAGCTTGTGATGATAAAAAGATTCTGGAGCAGATGTTCTCATACGGAATGACAGGAGTTCGTCTCAACCTGGCACATCAGTCGTTGAGTGAAGCCTCTCTGGAAATCGGAAGAGTGTTCAAGGCGGCGGAGAGTGAAGGTGTCCATCCGGAGCTGCTGATCGATCTTCAGGGACCGGAACAGCGCATCGGTGACCTTCGACGTCCTCTGGAGCTGAAGGAAGGACACAAAATCAGAATCGGAGTCGACGAGGAAATTCCGGTTCGCCTGACTACGATGTCGACTTTGAAAGAGGGCAACGAGCTTCTGATCGACGACGGCAAGATCAAACTGGAAGTGCTGAAAATCTTTGAGAATACCGTAAAAGGGGATCCCAAAAACAGGAAGCAGATTACGGCTGCCAGCTGCAGGATTCTCCGGGGCGGACAGCTGATTTCGCGGAAAAATATCTCGATTTCGGACTCTATGGTATCGATGCCGACGCTGACGGAAGACGATAAAAAACAGCTACGTCTGGTCAAACAGTACGGTGTAACCGGAGTGATGCTTCCCTTTGTCCGCGGAGCGGGAGATATCCAGTTATTGAAGGATGAATTGCGGAAAAATGACGCGGATTCGGTCCGTATTTTTGCCAAGATTGAAAACCGGAGCGGTTACGAGCATATCGGAGAGATTGCGGAGAGCTGTGATATGATCGTGGTGGCGAGAGGAGATTTGGGGAACGCCTTCCCGCTTTGGGAGCTGCCACGGGTGCAAAAAGAAATTGCGCAGGTTTGCAAACATGAGGAAAAACCGTTTCTGGTGGCGACGCAATTTTTGCATACGATGGAGCACAGTCCGGTTCCTACCCGGGCGGAGGTTTCCGACATTTACAATGCGGTTCTGGACGGAGCCTCGGCACTGATGCTGACCGGGGAAACAGCGATTGGAGAATATCCGGTCAGAGCGATGCGCTATCTGGTAAAAACGGCCAACACAGCGATGATGACGATGAACCCGCGGATAAAAGAATTATTGGATCTTCCGTGACGAATTCGTTTGGATAAGGAGGAAATTATACGATGGAGAAGAAAAAATACTACCTGACAACAGCGATCACCTATACCTCGGGAAAGCCGCATATCGGCAACACTTACGAGATTGTCCTGGCCGATGCGATTGCCCGGTATAAGAGGTTTTTGGGATATGATGTCCGGTTTCAGACCGGTACGGATGAACATGGTCAGAAGATTGAGCTGAAGGCTCAGGAGGCCGGGATTACGCCGAAGGAATTCGTTGACGGAGTGGCCGGCGAGATCAAGAGGATATGGGATCTGATGAATACTTCCTACGATCGGTTTATCCGCACGACGGATGCCGATCATGAAGAGCAGGTCAAAAAAATATTTAAAAAACTGTACGAACAGGGAGACATATATAAGGGCGAATATGAAGGACTTTACTGCACTCCCTGTGAATCATTTTTCACCCAGTCGCAGCTGGTAGACGGAAAGTGCCCCGACTGTGGACGGGAGGTTCAGCCTGCCAAGGAAGAGGCTTATTTTCTCCGCCTGTCCAAATACCAGGATCGGTTGGCAAAACACATCGAGGAACATCCGGAGTTTATCCAGCCTGAGCCCCGTAAAAATGAGATGATCAACAACTTTATCAAACCCGGTCTTCAGGATCTCTGTGTATCGAGAACCAGCTTTCAATGGGGGATACCGGTCGATTTTGATCCGGGTCATATTGTCTATGTGTGGATCGATGCGCTGTCCAACTATATCACCGGTCTCGGATACGATGCAGACGGTAATCATGGGGAATTATATAACAGCTACTGGCCTGCGGATCTTCATCTGATCGGAAAGGATATCCTGCGTTTCCATACTATCTACTGGCCGATCATGCTGATGGCTCTGGAAATACCTCTTCCGAAGCAGATATTCGGACATCCCTGGCTTCTGACGAACAACGACAAAATGAGCAAGTCCAAAGGAAATGTCATCTATGCGGATGACCTGGTGGATATCTTCGGGGTCGATGCTGTGCGGTATTTTCTGATCCATGAGATGCCTTTTGATAACGACGGAAGTATCACCTGGGAGCTTGTGGTAGAGAGAAACAATTCCGATCTGGCGAACGTCCTCGGCAATCTCGTAAACAGAACCATTTCAATGAGCAACAAGTATTTTGGCGGCATCGTAGAGAATAAAAATGTAACGGAACCCGTGGATGACGATCTGAAAAAGGTTGCCGTCGAAACACCGGGAAAAGTTGCGGAAAAAATGGATAAGCTCCGTGTGGCAGATGCCGTTACCGAGATTTTCACTCTGTTGAAACGATGCAACAAATACATCGATGAGACAGAACCGTGGATTCTCGCAAAGGATGAATCCGGAAAAGACCGTCTGGCTACGGTTCTTTACAACCTGATCGAAGGAATCCGGATCAGCGCGAATCTCCTGTCCTCTTTTATGCCGGAAACAGCAGAGAAGATCCTCTCCCAGATCCATGCGGAATCCTGTGATCAGGAGGGCCTGGACAAGGGCTTCGGACAGTATGTATCCGGAACAAAGGTAACGGATTCTCCGGAAATTCTTTTTCAGCGCCTGGATGTCGATGAAGTGATGGAGAAGGTGCTTGCCCTGGAGGGAGGAGCGAAAACGCCTGATTCCAATGAAGGGGATGAGGACGGTGCAGGTGTTATCGATATCGAAGCCAAGCCCGAGATTACCTTTGATGATTTCATGAAAATGCAGTTTCAGGTGGGTGAGATTCTGTCCTGTGAAGCGGTGGAAAAATCCAAAAAACTCCTGTGCTCGCAGGTAAGAGTAGGATCTCAGGTTCGCCAGATTGTATCCGGAATTAAAAAATGGTATACCCCGGAGGAGATGGTCGGGAAAAAGGTAATGGTGCTGGTAAACCTGAAGCCTGCGAAACTGGCCGGAGTTCTCTCCGAGGGAATGCTGCTCTGTGCGGAAGACGCGGAGGGAAATGTCGTACTGATGACACCGGAAAAGCCGGTTCCCGCCGGTTCGGAGATATGTTGATAAGATGAATAATACGATATTCGACACACATTCACACTACGATGATGAAGCATTTGACGAAGACCGGGAGGACATCCTTTCCGGTCTTTTGTCGCATAATATCGGCAGGGTAGTTAACATCGGAGTTGACATTCCCACCTGTAAAAACACGCTGCTTCTGGCTGAAAAATATGACTTTGTCTATGCTGCCATCGGTTTCCATCCAAGCGATACCAAAGGAATGCAGGAGGAGGATCTGGATTGGCTGCGGGCTCATAGGAAGGATCCCAAAGTAGTTGCCATCGGCGAAATCGGTCTGGATTATCACTGGTCGGAGTCACCGGAGGAGAACCGGAATCAGCAAAAATGGTTCCGGTGGCAGATCGCACTGGCAAAGGAGGCCGGCCTTCCGATTGTCGTTCACAGCCGGGAAGCGGCCGCGGATACGATGGAGATCATACGCGAAGAAAAAGCGGCAGAATGCGGCGGGATTATCCACTGTTATTCGTATTCCGCCACCCAGGCAGAGGAGTATGTCAGGATGGGTTTTTACATCGGTGTCGGAGGAGTGATTACATTCAAAAACAGCAGGCGATTGAAGGAAACCGTCCTTGCGATTCCGTTGGAATCCATTGTTCTGGAGACCGACTGCCCGTACCTGGCACCGGAACCGTTTCGTGGAAAACGAAATGACAGTACTCTTCTTCCCCATGTGGTAGCGGCGATTTCCGAGATCAAAGGTGTTCCGGAGGAAGAGGTGATCGCGGTTACGACACGGAATGCCGAGTCGGTCTATCGTCTTACATGACAGCAGAAAAGGAGATTTATGAAGCATGAATGCTGTTTCAGAAACCTATGAATTGATCAAAAAATATGATATTCATGCCCGAAAACGATTTGGACAAAACTTTCTGACCGATGAACGGGTACTCGAAAAAATCATTGATGCGGCCGGTGTGTCCGGGGATGATTTTGTGCTGGAAATCGGTCCCGGTCCCGGCACACTGACACGATGTCTGTGCGAGAAAGCCCGTCAGGTACTGGCGGTGGAAGTGGATTATGATCTCTCCGATATTCTGGAACGGGAGCTCATTCCGCTGTACGGAAATCTGGAGATTCTCACGGGGGATATTCTGAAACAGGATGTAGCGGAAATTGCGGAACGTTATAATTCCGGTCGTCCTATCAAGGTAGTGGCGAACCTGCCCTACTATATCACAACGCCGATTTTGATGGAGCTTCTGGAAACCGGGGCACCGATCCAAAGCATCACGGTTATGGTACAAAAAGAAGTGGCAGACCGTATGATGGCGAAGCCGGGGGACAAGGATTGCGGAGCGATATCTCTTGCCGTGAATTATTATGCGGAAGCCTATCTGGCCGCCAACGTTCCTCCGAATTGTTTCAAACCCAGGCCGAAGGTATCCAGTGCGGTGATACGACTGACGACCAGACCGGAACCTCCGGTTTCGACAAAGGATGAAGCGCTGATGTTCAAGCTGATCCGGGCTGCTTTTTCACAACGGAGAAAGACCCTTGCCAATGCGATTTCCGGGAGCGCGGAGCTGGATTTTTCGAAGGAAGACGTGATTCGATGCATCGAAAAGGCAGGCCTGTCTCCGACCGTGCGGGGAGAAAAATTGGATCTGGCGGATTATGCCGGACTGGCAGATATTTTTTTCGCCATTTTCTTTGACAAAACAGTATGCTTATAGTATAATCAAACTATGAAACTTACAGGGGGCAAATTAAAACGATGGATTGCCGGAGCGTCAACGATGGTTATGGCGCTCTGTTTGTGTGCCTGCGGGTCGGAAAGGGAAAAAATCACCCTGTCCATCTGGGTCGCTGAGGCAAAGACAGAACTGATGGAACAGGTGATGCAGAAGTTCTGTGACATTCACAAAGACGAAGTGGAGATCGAATATCAGATCAGCAACGAAGAGGAGGATACCTGCAAGGAAACGGTGTTGCGAAATATCGAGGGGGCGGCGGATCTGTATTCTTTTGCTGACGATCAGCTGGATGAACTGAAGGCGGCGGGAGCTCTGCTGGAGATCCCCGTGGATGCGGAAACAGCGCTTCAGCCTTTTGGCGGGAACGGATCGGTTGCCTATGAATCGGTGGTACGCGACGGAAAGATGTATGCCTATCCGGAGACGGCCAACGGCTATTTTCTTTTCTACAACACGAAATATATCAAGGACAGTGATGCCGATTCTCTGGACCGGATGGTACAGATCGCCGGGAACTCCCATAAAATAATTGCGATGGATTTGAGCTCCGGATGGTATCTCTATTCCTTCTTCAGTGGAGCCGGGTTGACGCTTCATACCGATGAAAGCGGGCAGAAGAATCTATGCAACTGGGCGGATGAGGATACGGATATTTCCGGATTTGAAGTGACCAAATCGATAGCAAAGCTGGCGGTAAAGACCGGTTTTAAATCCATGACGGATGAGGATTTTGTGAGAGGAGCACAGTCGGGAAAGGTGATTGCCGGTATCAACGGAGCGTGGAATGCCGGAAAGATCAAACGCGCATGGGGAGCGAATTATGCGGCCGCGAAGCTACCCACTTACCGGCTGGGGGATGAAGAAGTCCAGATGGGAAGTTTTACCGGATACAAGGTGGTCGGAATTAACGCTCACACAAAGTATCCCGAATGGTGCCGGAAGCTGGCAGAGTTTTTGACGAATAAAGATAATCAGATTCTGGAGTATGAGAAGACGGAGGAGGTTCCGGCTAATCTCGAAGTGGTCAACGAGGATGCGATCAAGGATGCACCGGCCGTGAAGGCACTCAGTGATCAATCCCGTTTTGCTACATTGCAGCGCGTGGCCCCATCGTATTGGGATGCCTCGAGTAAGTTCGGGATTACGATTGGAAGCGGGAATCCCGATAAGAAAAATTTGAAGACGCTGTTAAAGGATATGGTGGATGAAATCACCAAATAGGATGAAGGGATATAAGTATTTCCATGCAGGCGAAGAAAAGAAGAAAAGCGCACAGTAATGATATGCGGAGAAACAGGCTTTCTGTCCGGATTGCCTTGATCACCATCGTATCGTCGGTTTTTTCCATCCTGGCGTTGGAGGTGATCTACGCTTACGTGAAGGGTATGGTCAAGGACTATGATCATATCATCGAGATGGACTACAAGGATGTGGAGCTGATGGATTCGGTGATGGCTGACATCTACCAGCACCAGGGGATTGTGTTTGCCCACATGGTTGAGACAGACAAGGACGAGCGGAAAGAACTGATGGATGAAGCGGCCGGGATTGAACGCCGTCTTCAGGATACCATGACGGAGTTCGGAGAATCAACCCGTGGGACGGATTATGAAAAAGGGTATCATGAAATCTTTTCGGATGTGTCCAATTACATGAAAAGTGTCAAGCTGGTTGTGGATATGACGAAAGAACACAACGAGCAGACGGCTAATTATTATATGCGATCCGAATTGATCCCGATCGTCCGAGGGATGGATCAGGCGGTTGTTGAACTGGATAAACTGATCATGGAAGATGTGGAAAAAGTGAAGCATTCCATCCAGCTGAATTCGGATTTGATGCGGATCATCACCCGCGCTTTACTTACTTTATTGATACTGGCAGCGGTGTTCAACGTTTCCTACTGCCTGCGAATATCCAGGGAAATGGTAAGTCGGGATCTGCTGACGAATGTCGCGAACTTCGACCATCTGATCGAGGTCGGGGAAAAGCTGGGCAGAAAAAATCGTCTGTCCAATTACGACGGATTGGCCATCAGTATCAAGGATTTCAAATTCGTCAATCAGGAATACGGATCGGTGATAGGAGATCTGGTACTGAAGGGATATGCCACCACGCTGAACAATGAACTTGTCCGGGGCGAGATTCTGGCCAGAAACGGTGGAGATAACTTCATCGCTCTGGTGGAGAAGGGGCGTGTCAAAGAGTTTTTGAGGAGTATCGACAGGGTTCCGGTCGAGGTTGGAGATAAAATGGGACTGACCTTGAAATCAAGGTGCGGTATCTATCAGATCTCCGAGGAAGACACGATCTACGATATGATCAATGCCGGAATGATCGCGGTGGATGAGACCAGAGCGTCGGGGGCCGATGATTTTGTTTGGTTCCGTCGGGAACGACGGGATGAGATGATCCGGCAGAAGGATATCCTGAACGGTTACCACCGGGCGATCGACGAGGAAGAATTTGTTGTTTACTATCAGCCGAAAGTGAATCTGAAAACACGAACGCTGTGTGGTTGTGAGGCGTTGGTTCGATGGATTCGAAACGGGGAGTTGATTCCGCCCAATTCGTTTATTCCGGTGTTGGAAAACGACGGAAAAGTTCAGGAATTGGATTTCTATGTATTTAACCGGGTCTGCCGTGATATCGGAGACTGGCAGCGGCGTGGGATTCAGCCGGTGCGGGTGTCATCGAACTTTTCAAAGCTCCATCTTCACAACAAAGAGTTTGCGGATGATGTGCTGGCTGTGGTGAATCGCTACGGTGCGGATCCGTATTATCTGGAAGCGGAGCTGACCGAGTCTTCCGGTTATGAGGACTTTGATGCATTGACACACTTTGTTTCGGAGATGAAGGAAGCCGGTATTCACACATCCATGGACGATTTCGGAACCGGATATTCTTCGTTGTCGCTTCTGCGTGATATCGATATGGATGTTATCAAACTGGATCGAACTTTTTTGCGTGATCAGTGTGATGCAAAAGAGGAACGAATGGTAGAAAACATCGTACGAATGATCCACGACCTGAATCGATATGTCATCTGTGAAGGTGTAGAGACAGAGGAGCAGGTCGAGTTTTTGAAAAGAGTCGGATGCACAATGGCGCAGGGATTTTTGTTTGACCGGCCATTGACGAGAGAGGAGTTCGAAAAGCGTCTGATCAATCCATATTATTCATGAGAGAATGGTTGAAATAGTCAACCGGATTTGTTCTCTTCCGGAAAGGGATAGAAATAAATGAAACTGATATTATCCAGAGTTCGCATGATAGCCTTTTTGATCCTGGCAGATTTGGTAGTGGCAGGTCTGTTTTTTTACCTGCTTTTATCCTGGCTGGAGGGAAGAGAAACCTATATCCGGGTGCTTTGGATTGCTGTGGCCGGTTGTTTTTTTGTCGCAATTATTCTGAGCAAATACTTACTGATCTACCGGCAGTTGGGACGGGATGATGTCACCGGCGGAAACAACCGTAGACAGTTTGAGAGACTTGTTAAAAATGTCTTGTCCTCCGGACATGGTTACGTGATGGTTCACGCCAATATCGATCGATTTAAACTGATCAACGATGCATACGGAGATGAGGAAGGAGACCGGATTCTCAAAAAAATCCATCAGATCATCGACGATGAGCTGGGGTGGGACGAGGTTTCCGGACGATTGATGGCAGATAATTTCGGTATTCTGATGCATTACCACTCCATCGCCAAGCTGGATGAGAGGCTGGAGAGGATATCCGACCGGTTTGCGGAGCTCAGTGATGCTAACGGAACACCCTATGGTATTTCCATGTTTTACGGTGTGTATGTCATCGATCCGAAGGAGGATCTGGAAGTAGGAGCCCTGTTGGAACGGGCCAATCTCGGAAGGAAAAATATCACCTTCAACAATTTTCGTGTTCCTCTCGGAGTATACGATGACAAAGACCGGCAGCGGATGAACCGGGATCGTGAGCTGGAGAAAAAAATGCACTCTGCCATGGCGCATGGGGATTTCATTCCCTATCTGCAGCCAAAGGTGGATTTGGAGTCTGACAGAATAGCCGGTGCGGAAGCATTGATCCGATGGATGGATCCGGAGGAAGGGATGATTTATCCCGCAGAGTTTATTCCCCTGTTTGAAAAAAACGGATTTGTGATCAATATCGATATCTATATGTTTGAGGAAGTTTGCAAGATGGTGGATCGGTGGAACCAGATCGGTTATCGGATTATCCCGATATCCGTCAATCTGTCGAGGTGCCATTTTGAAGTGCCGGAGTTTTTTGAATACTACGAAGCAATTTATGAGAAATATGATATTCCGAAAGGGGCCATCGAGATCGAGCTTACCGAATCTCTTTTCTATAATGATCTGAACTCCTTGAACGATCTGGTGACCCGGATACATAAGCTGGGAATGACCTGTTCCATCGATGACTTCGGAAGCGGGTATTCATCCTTAAATATGCTGAAAGACGTTCGTGTAGATACACTGAAGTTGGATCGGGTATTTTTCAAAAGCAGTGAAGATGACGCGAGGGGCAAGGACGTTATTCGGAGCGTGATCAACCTGGCGCAGGCACTGGATCTGAAGACGGTCTCGGAAGGAGTCGAAATCAACGATCAGGTCGAGTTTTTGCGAGATATGAATTGTGATCTGATCCAGGGATATGTATTCTTCAAACCGCTTTCCATCCGTGAATTTGAGAAGTTGGCGTTTGCCTGATCCTGTCAGTGAATTATGAGGATATGACACATGGCGAAGATAATATACAAGGCTGTCGGCCTGATTCTGATATTTTTCGGTGCTCTGTTTTTTTTCGGGCGGCAGATGAAAACAAATTATGAAGTAAAGGGAGAGCAGCTTTCTCTGTCCGAAGAATCTTTGCCGGTTTTGATGCTGGAGACACAGGGACATACGATCAATCCGCTTTACGGCTATGCGGCTGCCATGTCGCCTTCCGTGATCCGTGAATCGATGACTCCTTTGGATCAGAGTAAAACCATCACGCTTCACTTCATGGAAAACGGAAAACGGCTGACAGAGCTGCGTTATCAGATCGTTGATAAGGAAAACGGAGAGGTATATGATTCACAGGAAATCAAAGGCTTTGCTTCCGATCAGAAGGAGGTAAAGCTTGTTCTGTCTTATGCGATAGCAACTTCGACGGAGTATATTCTGGATATTGCCGGCGTGATGGAAGACGGCAGAGAGGTTCATTATTATACCCGTTTGAAGTATTATCTGGAGGATTCCGGATTGGACTCCAAACTCTCATTCGTTCGTGAATTCCACGAGAATACCTTCCGCAAAAACAAAATTGAGGATATTGCCCACTACCTGGAACCGGATCCGAACAATCGGAACTCGACCCTGGCGAAGGTGACGATCAACTCCAGTTCGGATTTGGTAACCTGGGCGGGGATGTCACCGAAAATCATTTCCGACGAGTATCTGACGATCAAGGAATACAACATGGAGACGGCGTGTGTCCAGTACAATTATTTTGTAAAGGCAAATACCAACTCCGGTTCGGAGACTTACCAGATCAAGGAATTTTACCGCGTTCGTCATGCGGGCGGACAGGATTATCTCCTCGCTTTCGACCGGACGATGGAGGCGGAATACGATCCCGCCCTGACCAGCATACCCAATTCTCAATTAAAGCTGGGAATCACATCAAAAACAAATGGAAAACTTCTGGATACGCATGACTCCAAAGGCCTTTATTTTTCCAGAAACGGCAGAGTATTTTTCTACGACATGTCGAAAAATGACATGCATGAAATTTTCCGTGTTTACAGCAGGAACGCGGATTTTCTGTATCGAATATACAACGAGCAGGATGTCCGGCTGATTGCGGTGGACGAGGAAGACGGACTGTATTTCTGTGTGGCGGGATATCAGCCCAGGGGAACCTATGAGGGAGATGTCGGTATCGTTCTTTATCGCTATTCCAAAGAAGGAGTGGTGGAAGAATTGGTCAACCTTCCGATGGAATCATCCTATCAGCAGTTGAACATTGATTTTGAAAACTACAGTTATGTTTCTCCCCGCGATGTGTTTTATTTTACCGTGGCGAATACGGTTTATGCCTACAACATTTCCGGAAGACGGCTGGAGATCCTTCAGCAGAACGTAAAAGATATCTCCTTTAAAACAATGGAGAATTCCAACTGTTATGTTTGGTCGTCATCTCTTTCCAAAGGATACGGTGAAAGCATCACCATCTATAACCTGGAAAACGATGATCATCAGCTGATCATGTCTCCGTCGGAGGATACCTATATCCGCCTGTTCGGAACGATCGAGAGTAACGTTGTTTACGGATATGTCAAAAAGGATGCGATACAGAAACAGGCTGACGGATCGCGTATTATTCCCTGTTATGAGCTGGTGATCGCGGATACTTCCGGAAAAGTTGTAAAGACATATGAAAAGGATGGATACTATATCCGTGACGCTGTCGGGTCCGGGAATGTGGTAAATATCCATCTTTGTAAAAAAGACGGAAATACCTATACCAATACGGGAGAGGATTCCATACTGAACCGGTCATCGATCAGGGCGTCGGCATTTTCCTACACGTCGCATCTGACGACAAAATCCCTGACGGAATGGTATATCCGTTTTCCCTCTACTTTTTCGATTCCGGGAAAAGTGAAGGAGGAACAGGGTAGGGAGTCCGTTCAATCCGATTCCAACATGGTCCGGCTTGAGCCGCCTCAGGTGATGAATTATTATGTATCGGCATCCGGACGATTCACCAAATCGTTCGAGGATGTACGAAAAGCGATCAAGGAAGCAGACAAGCAGATGGGGGTTGTCATCTCCGGCGATCATAAGGTGGTATGGGAGAGAAGCGGAGCGTTCAATCAGAACAATCTGGGTGATATGACTATCGTTCGTACAGGAAAAAATGTATCCAATATCGCCGCCTGCGTCACCATGGTGTTGGGACAGGTCAGTGACCAGAGTATCTCCCCCGGCGCGCTTACGGCGGAAGGAAAAACACCTTACGATATGCTGGCAGAATACATCGAAAACCCGCTCAATTTGAGAGGGTGTACCCTGGATCAGATTTTGTATTTTGTTAGTAATAATAAACCGGTGATTGCCATGACCTATGATGATAAAGGCGTTGTGATCGCGGGATACACCTTGCATGAGCTTGTAATATATGATCCGGATATGGGAAAACGAACAGTGAGTCGAAGCAAGTTTGAGGATTTCTTCAAAAAGAACGGCAACCGTTTCCTTTGCTATATGGAGTGACAGCCTCCGATCCATGATGCTTCGAAATGGAGGATGAGTAAATCGATGAATCTGCCGGAAGAGTATATATGCAGAATGAGGAATCTCCTTGGAGATGAGGAACTGGAGCAGTATTTAGCAGCACTGGATGAACCCAGGCTCTATGGACTGAGAGTAAATACATCAAAAATAACCACAGAAGAGTTTGAGAAGATTGCTCCGTTTCCAATACGAAAGATTCCCTATATAGAAAACGGATATTTTTATGACGGAGAAAAATATCAGCCCGCAAAACATCCGTATTATTTTGCAGGATTGTATTATCTGCAGGATCCGTCCGCAATGACTCCGGCCTCCCGGTTACCGGTATCACCCGGGGATCGGGTGTTGGATCTGTGTGCCGCTCCGGGCGGAAAGTCGACGGAGCTGGCGGCCGGCCTTCGGGGAGAAGGCCTTTTGGTGGCCAACGATATCAGTGCAAAACGGGCGAAAGCTTTGCAGAAAAATATTGAATTATTCGGATTTGCCAACACGCTGATCACTACGGAGTATCCGGAGAAGCTGGCGGTATATTTTCCGTCTTTTTTTGATAAAATATTGATTGACGCTCCTTGGTCGGGCGAAGGGATGTTTCGAAAAGACCCGGATATGGTCAAAGCCTGGGACGAAGCCTCGCCTTCGAGATACGCCGCTATGCAGGAGGATATCGTGCGGCACGCTTTGCCGATGCTTGCGCCCGGTGGATACCTGTTATACTCTACCTGTACGTTTTCTCCGTTGGAGGATGAGGGCACGGTGATGAAGATCCTGAAGATGGATCCGGAGCTTCACCCGGTGGATATCGATGGTTACGAAGGGTTCTCTCCGGGGCGTCCGGACGCTGTCCCGGAAGGAGTGGATTGTTTGAAAAAATGTGTTCGTATCTTTCCTCATAAGATGGAAGGAGAAGGGCATTTTCTGGCATTGTTTCGGAAGGACGGAACGAAAGAGGATCCGGTTTTTGTTCGGAAAAAGAAGTCGGATAGGAAAAGCCTTTCCAAGGAAGAACGGTTTCTCTGGGAAGAGTTTGCCGAAGGCTTGAACCGGGAGTTCGGGACGGATAGGATCGAAACCCACGACGGAAAGCTGTTTTATGAAGAAGACGGATTGCCTTCCGTAAACGGATTGCGGTTTCTTCGAAAAGGGGTTTTTCTCGGAGAATGCAAAAAAAATCGTTTTGAGCCGAGCCAGGCGTTAGCGATGACGCTGAGAATGGAAGAATACGAAAACACGCTGAATCTCCCGGCGGACGATGAAAGGGTGATCCGATATCTGAAGGGAGAAACGTTATTATCGGAAAACCGGGCCTCAAACGGGGGGCAGAGTGCCGGAACCGGGGATGAGCCGCCCGGGGACGGCTGGGTGCTCGTATGTGTTGACGGGTTTCCACTGGGTTGGGGAAAAAAGACGCAAAATACGATCAAAAACAAGTATCACAGCAGTTGGAGGCTGATGTAGGAAAGGCAGCACCGGGGTCGAAGAATCCACCAAAAGCGCGGAAATAGGCACATTTTTCTGTTGGAGCGGGGAAAAGACATCAAACAGACTTGCGGGCATTGAAAAAATATGTTATAATAGTACGAATACTTAGGTTTGAGTGGATTGGAGGACTGGACAGATGCTGGATGTATGCTTGCTGGGGACAAGTGGAATGATGCCCCTTCCAAGGCGGGCGCTGACAGCGTTGATGACGCGATTTAACGGCAGCAGTCTTCTGATCGATTGCGGTGAGGGAACACAGATTACCATCCGGGCCAAGGGATGGAGCCTGCATGATGTGGATTTCCTGTGCATCACACACGTACACGGAGATCATGTCGGAGGATTGCCGGGCTTGCTTTTGTCCATGGGGAATTCCGAACGGGTCCAGCCGTTGACTATTGTGGGGCCGCGTGGGGTCAGAAAGGTGGCAGATTCTCTCCGGATCATCGCACCGGGACTACCCTTCGAGATTCGCTACAGAGAGCTGACCGAAGACTTTGAAACGATTGAGGGAAAAGGGTATACGATAGAGGCTTTTCGATTGCGACATACCGTACCATGCTATGGGTATTCACAGGTGATCGAGAGGGCAGGGAGATTTGATGTAGAGCGGGCAAAAGCCCAGGATATTCCCCTGCAGGCATGGTCGAAGCTGCAGCATGGAGAAACCGTTTCGATAGAAGATCGCACGTTTACCCCGGATATGGTTCTAGGCGAAAAGAGAAAAGGGTTGAAGGTGACGTATTGTACGGATACCAGGCCGATTTCTTCTATCGCGGAGCATGCGAGGGGAGCGGATATTTTTATCTGTGAGGGGATGTACGGAGAGGCTTCTGATGCGGAAAAAGCAAAAGAAAAAAAGCATATGACCTTTACTGAGGCGGCGGAATTGGCGAAGGAGGCCGATGTAGGAGAGCTTTGGTTGACGCATTTTTCTCCGTCACTGATTCGCCCGAAGGATTATGTGGACAGTGCCCGGGCAATTTTTCCCGAGACTTATGTGGGGAAGGATCGAAAAACAGCCGTTTTGACATACGAGGATGAGGAAACACCATAAAACAGAAAGGAGGGCGTTTCATGGCAGCAGTTCCGTCAAAACCGAATAAAATGAACAAGTCGATGGAATTTGTTGCAAAAAAGCGCCGTTCGATCGTTACTTTTTCTTTTGTCATCTGTCTTATTGCCGTGGCGGCAATCGGCGGGTATTATCAGATTATGAAGCGACAGAAGATGCAGTCCGAGGTGAAGACACCGACGACGGAGCTGGAAAAACTGATCGCCAAGGATCTGGAGGTCGGATATCCCGAGACGCCGACGGAGGTTATGAAGCTTTGGGGACGACTGAATCAGTGTATCTACAATACGAACATGTCGGATGAGGAGTTCGATCAGTTGCTTTCGCAGATGCGTAAGATGTACAGTACGGATCTTCTGGAGGTGAATTCTGAGGAGCAGCAACGGGAGAAGCTGAAGGCTGAGGTGGAACAGTTCAAGGATGACAAGAAAAAAATCGTGAGCTATTCCGCGGAGACCGGTGCGTCGGTGCAATACAAGACGATTAATGACAGAGAATGTGCCTATATAAAAATCTCTTATTTCATGAATACCGGCGGGCGGTCGTACGCGAAGACTTTTCAGGATTTCATCCTGGTGAAACAGAATGATCGATGGAAGATTCTCGGTTTCAAGGAAGGAAAGCAGGAACCGGCGAGCAAGCAGGAGGCGACGGGAGAGGAAGAATAGCCTCAGGCAGGGTGTATGGCATGAGGAGTGTTAGTCATGGAGGTTTTAGCGATAGAGAGTTCCTGTGATGAGACAGCGGCGGCCGTGGTTCGGGATGGTCGCGAGATTCTGTCGAATATCATTGCATCACAGATCGAAACACATAAATTGTATGGAGGTGTCGTGCCGGAGATCGCTTCGAGAAAGCATATCGAGGTGATCAATCAGGTAATCAGTGAGGCTCTTTCCGAGGCAGATCGGACGCTCGGGGATATCGACGCCGTGTGTGTGACATACGGTCCCGGGTTGGTAGGAGCACTGCTGGTGGGCGTGGGAGCAGCGAAGGCTTTGGCCTATGCTGCGGATAAACCACTGGTGGGTGTGCATCATATCGAGGGGCATATCGCTGCGAATTACCTGGCAGATCCGGAGCTGGAGCCTCCTTTTTTGTGTATGGTGGCATCGGGCGGGCATTCACATCTGGTGATCGTGAAGGATTACGGAGAGTACGAGGTGTTGGGTCGGACGCGCGATGATGCAGCGGGAGAGGCGTTTGATAAGGTGGCCCGTGCGATTGGTCTCGGTTATCCGGGCGGGCCGAAGATCGCTGCGCTGGCGAAGGAGGGGGATCCCTTGGCCATCGAGTTCCCGAGAGCATCCATCGAGGATTCGCCGTATGATTTTTCCTTCAGCGGCGTGAAGTCGGCGGTGCTGAATTATTTGAATTCCTGTGAGATGAAGGGGGAGGAGATAAACCGGGCTGATGTGGCAGCGTCCTTTCAGGATGCGGTGACCGGTGTTCTGACGGATCATACGATGCTGGCTGCGAAGGACTATGGTATTCGGAAGGTGGCGCTGGCAGGCGGTGTGGCCTGCAATTCCTGCCTCCGTGGAAAAATAAAAGCAGCCTGCGAGGATTCCGGTTATGAGTTTTTCCTGCCACCTCCGATATTATGTACGGATAATGCGGCGATGATCGGAAGTGCCGGCTACTATGAATATAGAAAGGGCGTCAGGCATGGGTGGGATTTAAATGCGGTGCCGGCACTGGCGTTGGGATAATGAGAAAAATGATCCGGGGACATGGATGCCCCGGATTTTTTTTTTGTATTTTAGGTTGAGTTTAGTTATATGGGTTATGATAGGACCATCAAAACAAGAAAGGTGGTCGATGATTATGAAAAAGAAAACGATGATTAAGAGAGTAGTACCGGTTACGGCATTGACTTTGGCACTGGCCCTCGGGACGGTCGGTGTGGTAGGTTGCGGATCAGAGGAGGCTTCGGTGGCAGCAGAAGCGCCGGGAAATCCTCCGAGTGGAGGGGCCGGAACTCCGCCGGACGGAGCACCGCCGGATGGGGGAAACGGAGCGCCCGGTGGAGAAGCACCGGGAGGAGGCTCACAGGCAAGTCCGGAATGGAGTGCGGCGACAACCATCAGTGACAGTAAAACGTATTCCGGAACAAGCTATTCATCCACAAAAGCCGGTGAGAATGCGCTGATGGTAAGCGGCAGCAAGATCACCCCGACACTGGATGGGATCAAGGTAAGCAAAACCGGTGACGGGACCAGCGGAGACGGGGCCAGCTTCTACGGAACGAACTCGGCAGTTCTGGCTAAGGACGGATCGACGGTTACCATTAAAAATGCCACGATCACAACCGATTCCGAGGGGGCCAACGGTGTGTTTTCCTATGGCGGAAACGGTGGAAAAAACGGAGCATCCGGTGATGGAACCACGGTGAATATTTCCGATTCTACCATCACTACCACGCAGGGAGGATCCGGTGGTATCATGACGACCGGAGGCGGCGTGACGAATGCAAGCAACCTTACCATAACAACCTCCGGACGATCCTCGGCAGCTATCCGTACAGACCGGGGAGGTGGCACGGTAAATGTGGATGGCGGTACCTATACCACAAACGGACTGGGGTCTCCGGCTATATATTCAACGGCAAAAATAGCAGTTAAAAATGCTACGCTGGTCTCCAATAAATCCGAGGGAGTGTGCATCGAGGGAACCAACAGTATCGACTTGACCAACTGTACATTGACGGCAAATAATACAGAGAAAAACGGCAATGCACAGTATCTGGACACGATTATGATCTATCAGTCGATGTCCGGAGATGCATCCGGAACCGATTCGTCCTTTACGATGACAGGAGGGACGCTGAACTCCAAAAGCGGACATGTTTTTCATGTAACCAATACCTCGGCTCAGATCAATTTAAATGGAGTAAAAATCAACAATTCAGACAGCGGAAATGTTCTTCTGTCAGTAGTGAATGACGGCTGGTCAGGTGCTGCGAATACAGCAACGGTAAATGCAACTGCCCAGAATCTGGAAGGTCAAATCATTGTCAGCAATACCGCATCAAGCAAGAGCAGTTCGAAGTCAACTCTGACTTTGAATCTTGACAAGGATTCCACCTTTACCGGAACGATCGGGGATGAAAACAAAACCGGGGATGCCCTGGGGACAGTGAATGTGAAGCTGGATGGCGGATGGAAGCTGACAGGAGATTCCTACGTCACTTCGATCAGTGGATCGGGAACGATCGATTATAACGGGTATACTCTGTATGTTAATGGAACAGCGTATACCTCAGGAACACCGGGAGGGAGCATCAAAACCGGAAACGTCACCGCTACGGAGACAACCGGATCGACTTCAAACGGAACCGAAACAACCAATCCGGGAAGTGAGGAAACAACGGTCGGTAAGGCAGTGATCAGCAAGGTGACCCGGAGCAAAAACGGAAAGAAAGCAGTTGTTATTGTAGGTGCCGTATCGGATGCGGAAGGTTACGAAGTACAGTATTCAACATCCAAGAGTTTTTCCGGAAAAACAGTAAAAACAAAGTCAATTAACTCCGCTGCAACCACACTGAAATCCCTGAAAAAAAATAAGAATTATTATGTTCGGGTCAGGGCCTATAAAACCGTCAACGGAAGCAAGGTTTACGGGGATTGGTCGGCATCGGTAAAAGCGAAAAAATAACACTTGACAGAATATATGGAAAAATGGTATAATCAGCCTTGCGTGTGAGTGAGATGCACGTAAGGCTGTTTTATGAGCATTTGGTGTTTTCAAATGCGATAAAACAGATGCGGTGGGAACTCTTCGCACGGAGTGCGATGGTTCAAGCTGGAGAGGTATCGAAGTGGTCATAACGAGGCGGTCTTGAAAACCGTTTGTCCGAAAGGGCGCGTGGGTTCGAATCCCACCCTCTGCGCCAAAAAAATAAAGTTCGCTTTTGCGGGCTTTATTTTTTTGTGTGTGGAGAGTGGGATGAGAAACGAACTCCAAGAGGCTCGCAAAATGTGAGCCGATTGGGAGAACAGTCCGGTGGACTGTTCGATAGTTGAGAAGAGAATCCCACCCTCTGCGCCAAAAAAATAAAGTTCGCTTTTGCGGGCTTTATTTTTTTATTTTTTAACAAATAAAGCCGTCCAATCGGACGGCGATATTTATTCCTGATTTTCTGATTCTGCCTGTATTTTTGCAAAACATTCACTGCAGTACACAGGACGATCTTCTTTTGGCTCGAACGGAACCTTGCATTCTTTACCGCATTGAGCACAAACTGCATCGTGCATTTCTCTTGGGGCTTTTAAAGCAGCTTTTCTTTTATCTCTGCATTCCTTGCAGCGCTGTGGCTCATTTACAAAGCCTTTTTCAGCATAGAACTCTTGCTCTCCCGCAGTGAAAACAAATTCGTTATTGCATTCTTTGCAAATCAGCATTTTGTCTTCATACATTGAATTCTTCTACCTCTCTAAAGATTTTGCCGGGGGAAAAGTGGTTAAACTACAATTTAACCGAGATGCTGGGGATTAATTCAAAAAGTAACTCCTTCGAGTTTCTTGCGAATCCTTTGGATAGCATTGTCAATCGCTTTTTGATTTTTTGAAAGTTTATCGGCAATTTCGCAGTAGGAATAACCCTGAATATAAAGCCTTAAAACCTCGTTTTCAAATCGCGACAGCCCTTCGTACAAAAACTCAGTCAGCGAAGAAACACTTTCTTTTGCAAGATATTCATCTTCCGCGCTCAAAACGGGATTGTCTTCACAAAAAGCGTCATCAAGAGGCATAATTCTTGATGGGGGAATATCTTTTAATCTTGAAAACTTCCGCAGAGCGGTCTGAACAGAATTATTTATACATCTTGAAGCATAAGATGAAAATTTCGCGCCCTTTCCTTCCTGGTAAGAGTTGATTGCGGCAAGTAAACCGATTAAGCCCTCCTGAATCAAATCTTCTTTTTCAAGGGGAGCATTGTTATATTTTGCAACAATCGACGAAACAACACTTCGATATCTGCCGATTAATTCTTCGATGGCACCGCTTACATTGTTTGCAGAATCTCTGACAAGCTGTTCATCCGATATATCATTTATGGCAGACATATTATACTCCAATGCTATTTATTATCTTAATACTATCTTAAATTTTTACAATAGTCAAATGTTTTTTTATATTTTTTAGAAAAAATGTTTAATTTTTAACTAAAACAGATAAATATCATAGTGAAAATCCGAAAATATTAGATAACTGTTGATTATCGTTTTAAACATTAAATCTGAAAAGAACAATATCACCGTCGTTCATAACATATTCTTTTCCTTCACTTCTGACAAGTCCTTTTTCTTTTGCGGCAGCCATAGTTTTGCAAGCCATAAGGTCGTCGAAAGAAACAACTTCTGCTCTGATGAAACCTCTTTCAAAATCGGTGTGGATTTTTCCTGCAGCCTGGGGCGCTTTTGTTCCTTTCTTAATCGTCCACGCGCGGACTTCGGGTTTACCTGCCGTTAAGAAACTGATTAATCCCAGAAGGGCATAACTCTTTTTGATAAGTCTGTCGAGCCCTGATGAATCAAGTCCCATATCTTCAAGAAACATCTTTTTTTCATCAGCGTCGAGTTCGGCGATTTCAGCCTCCATCTCAGCGCAAATCGGGAAGGTTTCAGCGCCTTCCTCATCAGCGATATTTTTAACCTGCTGATAATATTTATTAGCCTCAATACCGCCGATAAAATCGTTTTCGCCCATATTGCAGGCGTAAATAACCGGCTTAATCGTTAAAAGAGCAACATCTTTAAGATATTCTTCTTCATCCTTGCTGATTTCCGCCGCTCTTGCGGTTTTGCCTTCTTCCATAAATTTGATAAGTCTTTCAAGAAAGGCAACTTCCGCCGCGATTGTTTTATCGCCCTTCATAGCCTTTCTTCTGTTGTCAAGGCGCCTTGAAAGAATATCAAGGTCGGAAAGAATAAGTTCAAGATT
>JAFYBS010000125.1 GCA_017540125.1 Eubacterium sp. | reverse complement strand
CCCACCAGGATGGAGGCCCAAGTCCCCAGCACCTTGAAGATGAGGTCTGCCGGCAGGGCGGACAGATCCTTCCCGAAGGTGTCCTCCTGAAGTCGACGCATCATGACCTGGTCTTCAGCATCGACGGAACGCATGACACTCCGTAACTTCTTCATGGCGAACCAGATGACGACCAGCATACCGAGGAGAGCGACACCGTCTACGATCATCGTCATCACCCATACCCGGTCATCCAACATATCGGGAAGCCCCGTCTTCCTGCGAAGATACCAGCGCAGAATCATCTGAACGATGTTGGCCAGAAGCTGTATTCCCGTGGTGACAAACAGTGTCTGCGTCAGGGGATGATATTTTTTGGATAGATACATGAAAGTGACCTCCTATAACAGTGTTGCGTGACATTTTTTCAACATTTCAATATTCCCCATAATACAATTCCCAACTAAAAATATCAAGAAAAAATGGTATTTTTTTGGCATTTAAAAAAAATCAAAATTTTTTCAAAAAAATAAAACCCGGGCAAAACCTCTTGCGTCATATAGGTGAAAACAAACAAAACCCCGATGGGGGAATCAAAACAATTCAAAGGAGGAATTGATCATGGAAACAGTATACGGATTCATCATTTTTTACGCAATCGGTTTTTTGGGTGCAGAGTTGGTGGCCCGTCAGGTAATCGGAAGAATTATGTGGTGGTTGGGATGTGATTTCTATCTGTTTGATGTAAAGAAGAGAGCCGGAGTTTGTGCCGTGATCGCTCTGATTTTCGCGATCGTTTTCACATATTTTGGATCTCAGCCGCTTGCCTGAGCAGATCACTCCGACATCCATATCGTTAGTGTATAATTATTATTCCGAACAAAATAATACCTTCAATCGCGCGATCGTATCGTCGCTCAAACCAATTCCGGCGAGATATTTTTCTGCGTACCCGGACAGATCCGCGGTATGTATATCGACGTTCTCGTCGCCGACCACTGCCTGAATCATCGGATCAAGCACTTCGCGGACGATCACCTCGTACTTATCCGCGTCGCTCGTTTGATTAACATGATAATAATTGTCGTAGCTTAACATATAATCCGCTACAATCTCATCATAACTCGCTCCGCAAAGAGCCTCAATCAGCATACAAACGAAGCCCGTTCTGTCCTTCCCCTCGGTGCAATGGATAAGGAACGGGCCGTCCTGCTCAACCATATCGGAAAGAGCTTTCGCTACTCCTTCGCGGAATTCCTCAGAAGTATAATTTGCATTGAGAGCAAGCGGACTGATGTTACCGCTTTCATAAAGCTGAATAAAGTTCGGCGAGTTGAAATCATCGGCCGCCATATAGCCGGCAATCTTTTCCTCATTATCCGATAAATTGATGATATAATTCACCCCTGCATCGCCCATCAGTTTGTCAACATACGACGCGCGGTTATGCTGGTTGTCACAGGGAGAAGCAGAACGGTAAATCATGTTTTCTTTGATATTTCCCGCGTTGATGCTTCTGAAATTCGTGAACTCCTCGTCGCTGTCATAAGCCTTGCGCTCATCCTCATACGACATATCGCGCGCGGCCTGGATATCCGAAAACTTGCCGGCCTGAGCCAAAGAAACGGTCGCTGTATCGTTATCGTTCAGTTCGGCAACCTTCCACAGATCATCACCGTAGCTGATCACTGCTTTGATATAGTCATAACCGGGATACGCGATCAGAATCGGTTCACCGACTTGCGAGTAAAAACCGTTATAGTACGGTATGTCATTAAGTGTATAGCCGTTTGAAAAAACAACATCAACACTGTCCCCGTAATGATAACCCAGGGCGTTGAAATCGTCGATCGTTGTTTTGATATAGATGCCTCCGAACTCCTGCTCATGGATAACTCCGCAGTCCTGCAGCGTCCTGGCGGAGTCGGAAGCAGATTGCGAATTGTCCGCGGATGGAGTAGTGCTGTCCTTGCTTTTATCGCAGGCGGATAGTAACACCAAAGATGCTAGTATCCAAAGTGCAAAAATGTTACGGATAATTCTTTTTGTTTTCATTGAAAAAACTCCCTATATCTCTAAACAGGTTAACGCTTCCCCTCAGTTGTATCACATTTCTGCAGAATTGTAAAGGAAAATGTTCGCCAAACAATCCGCCTATTCCCGGCTGTGTCCGGACTTCTCCCCGTCGGTGACCACCTTATAATACCGCAGTACATGAGGTACATACTCCGGATCACCGTAGACAGAAGTCCCCAGCTTCTGCTTCATCATTTCGGAAAAAGCCGCCGCGTTTTCCGATGTATATCCCTCTCCGTTTCGCAGTGTCTGGCGGATATAGCCCTGTCCGTAGTTGTAGCCCTGGAGCGCGATACTGATCCGGTCGATATCGGAGGGCCCGCGAACATTCGCCAGACGCATACAATCCCGTAACTCCTGCACACCGCAGAGAACCGACTCCTCTACATCCGCGATCGGCGGATAATGATTGTACGGAGACTCCTCCGCCTGCATGATATCCGGCGGTTGTCCGTCTGACTCCTGCTTGATCAGCGCCAACACCAGTTCCCTGTATTTGTAAATCTTATATTCTTTGCAGTACTCTCCCACCAGCCCCTCATAGCTTCTCACCCGGTCATCTACATCCGCCTTATATCTCGGGATCACCATCGTCTCTCCGATCCCTGTCTCTGTTGTCGTCATCGACACCAGCTCGGAATCCGTCGTTTTCTCTCCGTCACCCCCGGTGAATAAAGCCACAATTCCCCACACGATCAAAGCGATCACGACGACCACCAACACTAAAAAAACGGTCACCTGAACCCGTACCGCCCAAGGTGCTTTGCGGTACGCACGGGTAAACCGTATGATAAAGTGTTTCTTCCGTCGCTTCATGATTTTCCCTCATGCCGGGTGAAACAATGTACACACCGCCCTGTTACTCCTCCAGCAACGCCTGATAGATATCCCGTTTCGACACGCCCCGGTCCTTCGCCACCATCCGCATCGCTTCCTTCTTCTCGATACCCTGTGACAGGTAAACATCCATATGCTCCGGGATCGTCATTTTGCTCCAGTTCTCCTGTTCTTCCCTCTCGAGTGCCGCCGGATCACAGCCTTCGATCACCAGCACAAACTCCCCTCTCGGTTCTTCCTTCTCCGAGAAAAATGTCCCCGCCTCCGCGCAGGTCGCAAATCTCATATACCACTCATGCTTCTTGGTCAGTTCTTTGCACACCGTGATTTCCCGCTCCCCGGTAACGGAAGACAACAGCCCCAACGTCTTTACCAGACGATGGGGCGCTTCATAAAATATTGTCGTTACGGTAGTGCGGGACAGTCGGTCCAGCACAGACTGCTGTTCCTTTTTATCCTGCGGCAAAAATCCTTCGAAGGTAAACCGTCTCGCGCTCATTCCGGACAGAGTCAGAGCTGTCGTAAAAGCGGTTGCTCCGGGAAGAGACGTAACCGGCAGACCTGCTTCATGACAGGCGCGCACCAGATCCTCGCCGGGATCCGAGATAGCCGGTGTTCCGGCATCCGTCACCAGGGCAATTGTCTCCCCCTTCTGCATTCTCTCCACCAAAACCGGCGTCATCTCGTAGCGGTTGTGCTCATGATAGGCCACCATGGGTTTGCTGATCTCAAAATGGTTCAGCAGTTTGATGGTCTGTCTCGTGTCCTCCGCAGCGATCACATCCACTGAACGAAGGGTCTCGAGCACCCGCTCTGAGATATCACCGAGATTTCCGATTGGTGTTGCGCATAAATACAGCATAAACTCTAACCTTTTTCATCATTTTTTGATTCGCCGATACTTCACGGATTTGGATATTCCGGACGCACGAATCCGTTTTTTCATAGCCTTAAACTGCTTCTTCGATCCCACGATATAGATGGTCGCTTTCGGTGAGATACCGGAAAAAGCACCCTTTCCGATCGAAGTCAGCTTCGTCGAATTGATCCGGATCGTCTTCAGCCGGACCGCTCCGTTGAACGCGTTGCCCCCCAGCTTTCTCACCGATGATCCCAGGATGGCCGTCTTCAGATTCGGTGTGTTGGCAAATGCCCCCGATCCGATGGTCACAACGTTATTTCCGACGGAAACACTGGTCAGTTTGGTACGGCCGTTATACGCATCATTTTTGATGGATGTGATTGGATAACTTACCCCGTCCGAGGTCAATGTATCCGGGATCACCACCTTCTCGTTCGCGGAATCCGTTCCCGTGCTCACCAGCTGCAGCCCACCGTCTTTGGTCACCGTGTAGGTAGCAACCGTAGTCACACTTCCGTTTCCTGTCGACCTCATGATCGTTACGTCTCCGTCTACCGGAATCGTCGTTGTGGTTTTTACATAATTTCCGTTTTTCTGAATCTCCTGTTTGACCGTAGTCACGTCACCGTTCGGATCGGTCCGGGTCATTTCCATAGTCGAGGAACCATCCGTGTATTCAGTCGTTACTGTTACCGTCTGTGTTCCGTCGCCCTTCTTCTCCGTGGTGGTCGTGGTCGTCGACAGGGTATTTCCGTTTTCATCCTGATTGGTCTCCACCTTGGTCTCGGTAACCGTCTTCGGTGTTGCCGTCGCAATCGGTTCCTGACTGTAAATCGGAACCGAAGATGACGAGGGCGCACTCGACGTCGAAGGGGTCGAAGACGCAGCCGGCGGTACCGTCGGTGCCGATGTAACAGACGGGGACCCCGTAGGTGCGCCGGAAGGAGCCGGCGATGAATCGCCACCGGAACCTCCACCACCGGATCCTCCACCGCCGGATCCTCCACCACCGGAACTTCCGCCACCGGAACCTCCACCGCCGGAACCTCCGCCACCGGATCCACCGCCGCCGGAACCTCCGCCGCCCGGATCAGGCGCGATGGTAGGAATCGGAGCCAGGGTTTTCGCCGGAGCCGGCGTCGGTGCCACCAGCTTCGGGATGGTCTTCATACTGCCCTCCCGGATGGTATGACAGCGGGAACACTCATCCCACTCGGCACCGGTTGTCGCGTAGGTGGGGGGTTCATATCGATGGATCCAGTCGTGTCCCAGTGCCGGTACTTCTACCTCCGGATTCATGATTTCATGACATCCCGGCCATTTGCACTCGATATGCCCGTAACCTTTATGGGTACAGTCCGGAGCGGTTTCCGGCTGACCGTTCGGTCTGGTCCCGGTATAGAGCACCTCCCCCGGTTCATGGTTATGATCCACCTTGTTGATCGTCACATAAGCCCGTCGTTTTTCTGCTTTATAATTATCCTTATCTTCTGCCGTATAGACGGCTACCGCAACCACGGATGCGCCGTCGCCCAGGAGTGTGTCCTTGCCCACCACCGGCGGAGTCATCGCAGCCTCTGCTGGTCTCGGATCATCCCACTGCCATCCGGCCGGCAGAGTCACTTCCTTCACATCCACCGTGTCCAGATTTACATTTCTGGGTGAGGCCGGCTGTTCCAGTTTATCCGTCGGCCCGACCTTGATGGTGATGTAATTATTCGTCGTATCCTCAGCAATTGCTTTATAGTTGTTGCCGGCCTCTGCCGAGACGTATATTTTTACTTCCCCGACTTTTTTGATCGTCACGGTTCCGGTTTCCGAAACCGTCACCACAGAAGTATCCTCCGGGCGGTATTTCAGTGTTCCGTCCGGTATTTCTTTGGTTGTTCCACTTACCGTCACTCCCTCGTAGTTGATCGCTTCCCGGATGGAGAACGGATCGTCCCCGAATTCTTTGTTATACTCTTTTTTCTCCGCCACGATACCAAGCATCGCCGTAGCCGGTGTAATCTCTCCGATCGCGGCCTTCGCCTTTGTCGAAGTCAGAGTGTAGTTCCCGGCCGCAGTTCCTTCCAATTCCAGACCGGTCGCCTCTACCTCGATCCCTGTCGCTACATTTTTCGTAGCATAGGTATAAGCCGGAATATGGTTTGCCGCATCGATCTTCACACTGACGTCGGTCGAGAACACCTCTCCCGCCGCATCCTTCAGAGTGAACTTCACGGCGGAGTTTCCGTCCGCCCCCTTTCCCTCGCAGGATGTCGTTCCGTCATAGACCTTGGAAACCGGCTTCGTCGGATCCGACAGCTCCAGTGTCGCCGTCAGCTCCCTCGCTTTGATCCGGTAGGTCGCTGTCGTCTCTCCTCCATAATTTCCTATACCGGTGATCGTCAGCGTGACGGTTCCGATGTTGGTTCCGGCACTGGTCCGATCGGCTCCCGAACCACCGTCCGTACTGGTAATCGCCACCGTATAGTCCACATCCCTCGTCAGCTCCGTCGCCGTACTTCCCGAGCCCATCGTCACCTTCAGCGTCGGCACCTGCTTGGCTCCGTTGTAGATAAACTCGTTCTCCGACAGCTCGATGTTCGCGTTCTTCATCGTTGCGTCGTTGATGATTTTCTGCGTTGAAAGATAGGTGGTGTTTCCCAGCTTGTCCTTCAGGCGGACGTAGATATACTGTGTTTCATTCTTTCTCAGTGTCGGCTTATTCGTATCATCATATGTAGTCCACTTGCTCTCGGATAATTTATTCAGATTTGTTACGCTGGTTTCCATCTTGTCGCCGATGTAGTATTGGATAGCTCCGCTCTCGGCAAGACCCGAATGCTCGTCAACCACACCGCTGATGGTGATCGGTTCCAGGATATGTGTTTTCAAACCCAGCGTATCCTTCTGGTTCAGATCGTTCCAAGTTTTTCCCGCAATCTCGATTGTCCCCTTCGGGCCGGTTTTATCGATCTTTACCGCGAGCTGTTTTGCCGATCCCTTTTTCAGAAGCTTCAGGCTTTCATCCGTTTCATCCGTCACAGCATAGACATAGGCACGACCGCTGACATAGTCCTGCATATAAAAATCGATGGTCTGCGCGCCGGTTTGCAGCTCCGTCTGATTGGCCGGAAGAACCGACTGCGCCTCGGCATCCTTCACCGGAATAGCGGTGATATCCGCCGGTGCCGCGTACAGCTTCAGAGGGAGAGGGATTACGGTACCGTCTTCCTCGTAGGTTGATGAGGGCATCACCTTGACACCGACATACCAATTGTTTTTCAGCTTGTCAACGATCGTCTCCGTATCCACGGCCAAAGGTTCGAACGAACCACCGGCACTCTTCTGAACCTGAACCTTATACATGGCATACTTTTTGTCAGTTGTCGTTGTTGTCTGATCCGTCAGCTGTTTCTGTCGTACCGTAAACGACTCCACTCTGGTTCCGGTGAAGTTTCCTTTTCCTTCGATGGTGATCTCTCCGTCGGTTCCGACTCCGCTGCCGCCACTCTCCGGCTGCTTCGAATAAGTGATCTCATAATCGGTAGCCGTCCTCATGATGTAGTCCGCTGTCGAAGCATTCCCTTTCCTAAACTTCATCGTCAGCTTCGGCGTGATGGCTGAACCGGTGTACCACAGTTCCTTGTCGGCAGGCAACGTAGCATCCGTGACCCTGACCTCCGGATCCGAACTGATATTGTATGGTTTGATCGTGAAGGTCGTTGTCGTTTCGCCCTTGAATTCTGCCCCGGTCTCCGCTTTAACCGTAACGACAGCCGTTCCTGCTTTCTCATTATTCGTATAGGATAATGTGTAATTGTTCGGATCAAAAGTCACGGGTTTATGATCATAAATGATGCTCTTTAACCCCGGTTTCTGTTCGGCTCCGTTGTAGGTCACCGTAGAATCCATCAACTCGATCTCGCAATCCTTCAGATACAGTCTGTCGGTGGTGAAGGAACCCTTCACAATTTCTTCGGTTCCCTTCGCCCCTTCATTACCTGCCTTATCCGTCGCAAAGATTCCATACCAATACGTCGTATTCGGCTGCAATCCGGTCCAGGTGATCACACCGGTGGTATTGTTGTTATTCTCCGCGTACTTGATTGCCTGCTTCGTGATCTCACTTTCATCTGTCGAGTACATGAACCAGTACTTATCAACACCACTACCGTTCTCGCTGGTCGAATCCCCTCTTCTTTTGTAATCCGTCGCCTTGACTGTGATCGTGGCGCTGGTCTCACCTAAAGAGGTAACGCGAGGATTTGCTTTTCCGTTTATGGTAGCCGGGATATCCGGTGCCACATTGTCGTGGTAAAACTTCTCCGAGGAACGATAGGTGATGTTCCCGACCGCATCCGACAGCTTCGCGTAGATGATCTGAGCCTGGTTCTGCTGCACCTCCGGCGGAGTGTCAGCAGAATAAGTCGTCCATGTCTCATTATGATCGGTCACCGCTTTTTCCAAAGCCGCCGTCGTCGTATACCGTATATCACTGATGATATACTGTACCTGTCCCTCCCCGCTGCCGTTCGGATCCTCGACGGTAAATCCAATCTTGTTCTCCTCTTTGGTATACCACGGATCCGTCGGTTCCTGATCCGAGGTCACGAAACTCTTCCACTCGGCGATAGGTTTGCCGGCGGAGTTCAGCACCTGGATCGATCCGGTAGGCGGCGTGTTATCGATTTTGGCCGAAATCCCACGCGCTGTTCCCTTGGTCATACCGGTGGCGTCCGTAGTCATGGAGTAGATCCATTTTTTGGAATCGTCATTGGATTTTTTTCGGAGATAAAAATACTTGGTATTGTTGTCTTCGGAGTTGATCGTCACCTTATCCGGGCCGGAGATGTCACCCGGTCCGGTCGGATTCGGTGCCGGAATTCCGGAAGCATTCCTTGCCTCGAAAATCTCATAATTATCCGGTTCCTTGGGTTCGATGATCACGGACTGATACCAGTCCTCCAACTTTGGAGCCGGATTATCCGAACTGATTTCAACGGGGTTACCCTTCTGAATTCCCGTGATTTTAAACATCGATGGAACCAAAGCCTGCTGCTTCACGGTAAACGTGACTTTTTTTCTGGCATTCAAAGCCCCGATCAGGTTTTTCTTTCCGATCAGCACGACGGAAGCATCATCCCCGACGCCGTTTCCTCCCGATGTCGGCATCGTATAAGAGCCCTCGTCGATGGTATAATCCGTCCCCTCCACAAGTGTTGTTTCCGTGGAGTCCGGTAGCTTCATTTTTACAACAAACTTCGTCTTCGGTGTGTCTCCGGTATAAAAAAGCTCCGCCGTCGGTGTCACAGTGATCCGGTTTTCCTCATCCTTCACCCAGTCGTAGCCGATGATGGAGAACGGGACCTCCTGCACACCGGAATAATCCCCTTTTCCTGTTACCTTGATGTAGGGATGAACCGTATCGGTAGATGACGCGACATCCACGTTGTTATGATATTCAATAACATAGTCGGTCCCCTTTTCCAGAGGGTCTGTTACGCCGGGATAGGTTACCGTCAGATGATCCCCCGGCTTGATCTCAGCCCCGGTATAGGTATAGGCCATCGGATCCAGATTGAACGTTCCTTTTGTGATGCTGTTTGCTTTTGTCGTGAAAGAGCCCCCGTACTTGAAGCTTTCGTTCCCCGCTTTGTCGACGGCGACGATACTGAAATAGTATTTCGTCAGAGCCGTCAAACCTGTCAGGGAGAACTCAGCGGTCGTACCGGTGAAGGTTTTTTCCGGTATCCGGCTCTCCACGGCAGTTTTGGTATTTACATCCGACTCCGTCGTCGAATAATGCAGCTTGTAGGTTGTGACACCGGTCCCGCCTTCATCGGTTGCCTTCACCAGAATCTTTGCTTTAGTATCCGTCAGGTCTTCATCCGGGACATACGGATTGTTCTCATCTCCTTCGTAATTAGGAGGAAACGTGGGCGCCACCACATCCGACCAGATCAGATTGGAGGACAGGTAGGCCTTGTTTCCGGCCTTGTCCGTGATCCGGACATAAATAATCTGATGTTTTCCCTCTGTGATTTTCTGGACAGGCTCCGAAGTATACGTCGTCGTCCATGCCGATTCTGCCAACGCCTTCAACTCAGCCTCTGTCTTCAGAGTCAGGTCTCCGGATTCTTTTTCATCTATGAAGTATTTGATTTCCTGAATCCCGGAAACACCGCCGTCATCCGTGTTATCCGCGGCCGTGATCTGAATCTGATCCCGGTCGGAGCCCTTTTTATTCGTCACCCACCATTTACTCTCGACAGCAATCGAGGTCTGAACGGCGGTCCAGGCATCACTCCACTTCGCCGGTGTTCCCGACGTTTCCGGTGTTCCCACCTTCAGCGTTCCTGTGGGAGGGGTGTTGTCGATGAAGGCGGTGAAGGTCCGGGCTTCTCCCTTCTTCGTCACATCGTCCGTCAAAGCATAGATCTCGCCCGTTGTCTCGCCCGTTGTTTTATGTTTCAGATAAAAATGCTTCGTCGAGCCGGTCTTCGATGTCGTTTCCGTCCATTCGATTTTGTTGTTCGCCGGATGGGTTCCCCCTGAGATCGTCGACTTATCCGATGTCACATAGATATCATAATCCGATGTCGGTTCGATGACGATGGACTGATACCATGCGGTTGCCGTTGTATCGGTTACCGTTTCCGTCTGACCGTTCCTCACCCCGGTTATCGTATACATATTATTTTCCAATTTTCTCTGATTCACGGTAACGGATACATCCGACCGGCTTCCGTCGAAGTTCGTCCCCTTTCCCGTGATGGTGATGGTACCGGTGCCCACTCCGGTTCCCGGACCTGTCCAATCCGTCGGAAGCTCGTAGTCAACTCCGGCCTCCAGCGTGTCTTTATCTCCGCCGGTCCCGGTTTCCTTCGTAAACTCCACCGTCAGCGTCGGGGTCAGCGCTGCTCCCGTATAGTACAGTTCACCGGTCTGAACTGCCGTGATCTGCGCGCTGGAGATCGGACATTTATTGACCGTGAAATCAGCATAGGCGGAGGAATTAAAGTTCATCCCCGTTTCCGACTTTGCGACAGCACGGACTCGATACTTTCCGGCATCAACAATGCTCGTAACTTCCGTTTCCGTCTCGTTTCCGGAACTGTCCTTACCCAGACTGTAGTATTTGGTCTCATACTGGTCGCTGTCGACCGTTTCACCGGTATTCTTCAGTTTTACGGATGTCACCGTCGGTTTGACATCGGTCCCGTTATAGGTGGTCGAAGCGGAACTTAACGTAACCGTCGCCCCTACCAGAGACGTAGTTTTTGTCGTAACTGCCAGCCCCGGACTGGTTTCGGACACACCGGTATTCGGTAGTTTTTCTTTAGCCCTCTGATAGAAGGTATAGGCGGTATGTCTTGTCAGTCCGGTAAAAGCGGGCGAATCCTGCCAGGTGATATCTCCGCTGCTTTCGGTCTGTTTCCCGTATTCGCAGTCAAGCATAACACTGGAGCCATCACTCAGAGGGGTGTTGGCTGCCTTCAGCGTGACCGTAGTATCCGTCACACTGGCCGCCTCACTTACGGCAAACTCCGGCTTAACGGGGGTGACCGGGGTAGCCTTGGTGATTTCTCCGGCAATGCTTTTGGAAAAAGACGACGCCCACACATAGTTTTGGGTATCCGGAGCGGCCGGAGTGAACACAACCTGCGTTGTGCCGACATCCGCTGACTCATAGACCGCCGTACCGGAGATCGGATAAGCGCTTTCACTGATCACGCCGGCATTGATTTTTCCTGAGATTGTTCCGATAACCGATTTTGTGCCATCGTAAGGCTTTAAAACAGGAGAATCAATCTCAGTATTATTCATAAACAGTTTCAGATCAGAGGCCTTGACTTCCTTAGGAGCAACATTGACATATACAGCATCCATGGAAGGCATAATCGGATCTTCTTCGCCCGGCAAAGTAACCTCAACAGAGCAGGTAAATTTGTGCATTCCGTAGGTAAGTTTTTCCTTCTCCGGCGTACATGTCTGATTCGTACCCGCAGAAACCGAATATGTCTTTCCGGGTTTCGTCCATCCCCAATTGTAGGAAATAACCGCCCCTGAATACTGTTGCTTCATTTGAATGGCAACCTTCAAAACAACCGATTCCGAAGAATAGAACTCCGTATCATACGTGTCCGTATTTGTATTATTCACTGTAATCCTCGGCGTAACGACAAAATACTCCTCCTCCGCCTTTGCTATCCGAATATCCCTGATCGAGACAGGAACGGCCAACGCCAAAGTCAGCACGATCGCCATCGCGCTGCGAACCCATTTTTTTCTCAAAATCTCTCTCATAGGGCACACTCCTTTATCTATAAAATACCTTATCTATGAGTATACACCCACATATCTGTATATATCGGCACAATATACTGTTTTCATTATAGCAAAAATGCCCTGCTTTCGCAAGGCTCATTCTCCCGATAGCCGGCGTATTTTTTATAATAAAACAAAATGTCTGCATAACAAAACAAAATACTATTCCAGTATGTATTTGTTTATAATGGAGTTATTCCAAAGAATTCAAAGAGGAGGCTGGAGAAAACCTGTGCTTATCATTTCAATTATCGTAGTAGCAGCATTTATCCTGCTATTTCTCATACTGAACACCATGGCAGCCATCGTCACGAAGGGAAACCGAAAAACTCTGGAAGAGGGGTATGAACGACAGAAATCGAGATATGACACGACTTACTATGACGTACTGGAGAAAACGGACTATGTCATCAAAGGATACATGGGCTACAAAATCCATGTCCAGTTTGTCAAGAATTCCGAGCCGACGGATAAATACATGATCCTGACACACGGGTACACGGACAACCGGTTCGGCACCCTGAAGTACGCGTGGATCTATCTGGAACTCGGATTTAACTGCATCATCTATGACCTTCGGGGACACGGACTGAACCGTCGCACGCATACTACCTACGGAGTACGTGAGAGTCTGGATCTGTGTAATTTGATAAAGGACGCCTATGAGAGGTATCCGGACATCCGGGTCCTGGGGCTCCACGGAGAGTCGCTGGGAGCTGCCACCTCTCTCACTTCGTTAAAACACGATCCCAAAATTGATTTCATCGTGGAAGACTGTGGTTTTTCCAACATCGAAGCGGTGTTCCGCGAAGCTTCCTCCAAAATACCACAGTTTATCATCACGCTGACCGGTCTGGGGCTGGCACTGCGATACAGGCTCCCCTATTTTAGAATGCGACCTATCGATGCGCTCCGCGGGAACAAAAAACCGATCCTGTTCATGCACGGTCAGGTGGACACACTGATCCGTCCGCACCACGCCGAAGAGATGTTTGCCGTAACAGAAGGACCGAAGGATATCCATTTCTTCCCGGAAGGGACACATGCTCACTCGGTTCTGACGGCGCGTGAAGAATACAAAGAATATGTCAGAAAGTTTTTGACAGAGATCGGTATCATATAGGATACCATCACATAGAATATCGGAGGGCTGATCACGGAGTTTTTTGGCAATAACGGATATACTCCCGGATCAGCTCTTCCTTTACCGGCTCCCTCTCATACAGAGCAAAAAGTTTCATATCCGAATTCTCAACAGGAATCGACTCCAGTTCGTATTTCTTTTTCATCTCATCGTCTATGGGCAAGCTGACCAAAAAGCCGTTTGTTTCACACAAAAGCCGGCACCTCACATCACACGGATCCATGGTTATATAACTCTGAATCCTGTCCTTGTTTCGGAAAAGCTCATCCGGTACATACATCTCAGGAGACTCTGCCACACTGGCAAAGCACGGATAATCTCCAATCATACTTACAATTCGATTTTTATCCTGAAGAATGGGGTGACCTTTTTTGCAGGTCACTTCTATGTGAGAGGTGCAGATTTCGATCAACTCCATATTCTTTCTCTGTGCCTGAAAGCTGATCGCGTCATATATTCCCTGTCGGCATGCCACAATTGCAATATCCCCACGACCGCTTTCGACCGAACGAAATGCATCTTGAATCGAAGAGATCACTCGATAAGTGAATCCGATAGTCGATTTTGGCAGATATTTTTTACACATCCTCTCGAAGGCTCGTTCGGTGATGCCGATTTTGCAGGAATACACGGTAAACATGGTACGGTTTACCGGCTGCCGGATCGCGGAAATCGCCTGAAGAGAGCGTTCGATCGTTGCCGCATGCTTGATAAACTCCGTTCCGGCATCCGTCATCCGAATTCCCGCCCGAGAACGCTCGAACAACGGATACCCCAGCTCAACCTCCAGTGACTTGAGCATGTTGCTCGCCGCCGGCTGTGAGATGAAGAGGTTGTCCGCTGCCTTGCTGATCGATCCTTCACGCGCTATGTTCAAAGCCAGAATAATCTGTTCCGTTTTCATGTTTACCTCACAAATTCCCGAAAGGATCCGACTGCGAACGGTATCGCAGATTCCACATCGCCTGTGCTGCCGCGCAGTATTTTTCGAAGTCCTCTACCGGACCCTCTTTCTGGATCTGAGCACCGCATTTGCAGATAACGATAGCACGGGCCAGCGTGCAGGGAAAGTTCAGCGGTGTCCCGCTCATCTTCGGCTGTCCCCCGCAGAAGGGGCACAGCTTCAGCGTCCACTCTTTCGCCAATCCATCGTCAATTTCACTCATAAAACAAGCCCTTTCACGTCGCGTCTTTCGTGGCTCAAGCTTGCGAACCCGCGACTTCACATGTCCTTCCTTCCCGGCATATGTCTACGATTCACACAGCGATTTCAGCTCATCCCGCTTCGCCATCAGCTTCTCCATCAGCGGCCCGTAGTCCATCTCGGTACCGGCACGCAGATTTTCCGTAATCTCTGTAGCAGGCTCCGAAAGCGCCGTCAATGCCAAATTGGTAAGCACTCCCTTCAGCGCGTGCGCCGCCTCAAAACCGGCTTTCAGGTCACCGGCATCCAGGGCCTCCTGAAGCATATCAAAGCTCTTTTCCGTCGGCACCGCGCTCACCATCTTCAGATAAAACTCCTCATTGTTCAGACAACGTCCCATCCCTTCGTCGGTATTTGCTCCGAACTTTTTTAACTCATCGATCGTAAGCATCCGTTCTACCTCGCTTTCTCTTTAATCAAAATCGATGCCCATTCCTCCGGTGGTAACGGTTTGGAAAAATAATAACCCTGGATCACATCACAGCCGCATTTTTTCAGAAGCTCGTACTGCTCGACATACTCCACTCCCTCGGCCACCACCGTTACTCCCAGGTACCGCGCGATCTCCATGATCAACTCCACCAGACGAAGTGCCTTCTCGTCGGTATGGACATTTTTCACGAAAACCATATCCAGCTTCAGCACATCGATGGGCAACGTTGTCAACATGTTCAGCGAGGAGTAGCCGGAGCCGAAATCATCCATTTCCACACGGAAGCCTTTGCTCCGTAGCTTGTCCACCACCTCGATCAGCTGACGGGAATCCTCCGCGTAGGCCGACTCCGTCACCTCCAGCAGGTATTCCTCCGAGGATAATCCGTTCTCCCGAAGGATCTGCAGAAGGTTTGTCTGCAGGTTCGGATCGTACATATCCATACGGGAGACATTCACCGATACCGGCACGGTCACGCCATATTCCTTCTTCCATTTCGCGATCTGAGCCGCCGCCTGTTTCCACACATAGAGATCCAGCTGCTGGATCAGACCGTTCGTCTCGAAAAGAGGGATAAATGCTTCCGGCGACACCATTCCGAATTCCGGATGGATCCACCGGATCAAAGCCTCCGCACTGGCAAGCTTCGGTTCATCCCCGGAAATCTCATACTTCGGCTGATAGTACACCACCAGATGTCCCTGCTGCATCGCCTCTTCAAAATCTCCGATCAGCCTTTCCGCGAAGAGTTCCTTCTCGTAGGTCTCGGTATCGTAGTATGCCATCGAGATCGCGTAATTATTCCGGATCGAATCACAGGCCTGTTTGGCCCGGTCAAACCGTCTCTCCATCTCGATGTTCCGGTCCGCCTTCGGATAGATTCCGAACCGGACGCGGATGCGGTTATTTTTCGTGATCTTTACCAGCGCCTCGATGAGTTCGGCGTGCATTCTTTCGTAGCCGTCCTCATCCATATGCGTACAGTACACATAGTACATATCCGCCTCATAACGACAGGCATAGCCGTCGGCTTCCGTGGAGATCAGATGGTTCACGGTCCGCGCGATCTCCTTCAGCACCCGGTCACCGAACTCCCTCCCTTGAAGCTCGTTCAACAGGTGAAAATGCTCCACGTCAATCGCGACAGCGTCCATCTCCCAATCCGGATAATACCGCTCCAGCTGACCGGCATACTGATAGAAAAATTCCTTCGTGTACAATCCTGTCAGATGATCCCGCTCGGTTGCCTCGATGATAAGACGGTCCTCGGAGAGCTCGATGATCCTTCTTACCCGGGCCAGGATCACCTCCGGCATATCGTAGGGCTTCGTGATGAAGTCCGCCGCCCCCAGCTTCAGGGAATCCACCTCAGCTTCCTTCTCCGAAGTGAGCACGATCACCGGAATCGCCTTCAGCTCCGGATCCTCCTGCATTTCCTTCAATACCTGAAACCCATCCATCACCGGCATCAACAGATCCAGCATCACGAGAGAGAGCTTCTTCCGGTTCTCCCGGATGATCTCCATGGCCTCCTCTCCGTTCCCGGCGAAGATAACCTCGTATTTCTGTCGGATGATATGCCCCAGCATCTCGCGGTTGATATGCTCATCATCCACCACCAGCACCTGACGTTTTCGATTTCCGGTAAATGCCAATCCTCTGTTCATAGCGTTTTATTTCCTTTCCAATCCGGCCAGTGCTGCCTGCACGGCCTCCCTCTCGCTGTAATGATACTTCACTCCCTGTATCTCCTGATACTCCTCATGCCCCTTGCCCAGAAGCACGATCATATCACCGCTTTCCGCCTGCGATACCGCGTAAGCCACGGCTTCCATACGATCCTCGATCACCGTATAATGAGCATCCGTTTTCCCGAGTCCGACTTTGATATCCTCCACGATATCCTCAAACCGCTCCCTCCGGGGATTATCACTGGTCACCACGCAGAAATCGGCCAAACTTCCCGCCGCTTCTCCCATCTCATAGCGTCGCAGCTTGCTCCGGTTTCCTCCGCAGCCGAAGATGGCGATCAGCCGGTGGGGATGGTAGCCGAGCAGCGTTTTCAGCACACTCTCGGTACTGACACCGTTGTGCGCGAAGTCGATCAGTATGGAAAAATCTCTCCCTGTAGGTACCGCCTCGACGCGTCCGCGGACATCGACATGACGGATCGCCCGGATGATCTTCGAATCCTCCACACCGACCAGTGCTCCCAGGGTAACGGCACAGAGCGCGTTGTATACATTGAAAACTCCGGGCAGTCCCACCACCGCTTCTCCCGTCACCAGACCTCTCAGACCGAACTTCATCGCCAGCGTATCCGTTTCGTTCACATGTTCCACATCCACCGCACGGACATCCCGCTGCCCCACGTATTCCTCACAGGTGGAGAGATACTGCTCGTCCGTGATCTCCGGTTTTTCCATGAGATTTCCCTGAACCCCGTAGGTCTTCACCAGGCAGTGTGCTCCCCGGCTGATCCCGGCCGTATGCGGATCGTCCGCGTTAAAAATACCCACGGAGCAGTGGTTGAACAGTTCCGCTTTGCACCGGAGATAATCCGCGAAATCCTCATGTTCGTTTTTTCCGATATGATCAGGCGTGATGTTGGTGAATATCCCGTAGTCAAAATACATCCCTGCTACGCGATCCATTTTGTACCCCTGGGAACTGACCTCCATAACAAAGAAGGCGCAACCGGCCTCCTGTATATCCGCGATATAACTCTGCAGATCGTAGGACTCCGGTGTCGTATGCTCGATCGGAGTGACCGTATCGCCGATCACCACACCGATGGTCCCGATGATCCCGCATTTTTCCCCCGTCTGTTCGAGGATGTTTTTGATCAGATAGGTCGTGGTGGACTTCCCCTTCGTACCGGTGATCCCGATGCTGGTCATCTTCTTCATCGGATGATCGAAGTACACCTGGGAAACCAGACTCAACGCTTCACGACCGTTCTTCACCCGGATGACCGGCAGGTTCTCCGGGATGGTCACGCCGTACTCATCCTCGATTGTGGCGATATCCTTCTCCACCAAAAGAGATCCCGCTCCCTTTCCGATCACATCGGCGATGTATTTATGTCCATCCGATACGGTTCCCGCGATCGCGACGAAGAGAAACCCGTCCCTGACCTTCCTCGAGTCGTAAGCGATATCCGTCACTTCCGTCTGAAGGTCACCCTGCAGCAATTCATAGGACACATCCACCAGAAGCTTTTCCAGCATAATCGTCCGTTTTATTGCCATTTATTCATCCTCCCTTCCTACTGTTTTTTTCTTCCGAAAAAGGTTACAGCAGTCCGAAATGTTGCAACGCCTTCTCAATCCCGTCCTCCATCACCGGTTCCGTCACATAGTCTACCTCCGGAAAAATATCCGGATTCCCGTCCCCCATGGCGACAGATACCTGTGTGTACCGCAGCATCGGAAGGTCGTTCGTGCTGTCCCCGAAGCTCATCGTCCGTTCCCTGGGGACACCCAGATGCCGACAGATAAACTCGATCCCGCTGGCTTTGGAGTACCCTGTAGGCACCACCTCGTAAAAGGTAGGATCCCGTTCGATGAAGTCAAAACGGTCGGCGTATTTTTCTTTGAACGAATCCATATCACCGGTCTCATCGAACCAAAGTGCCATTTTGTCGAAATCCAGTGTCGGTGAATCCAGGAACTCGATCTTTCCCTGCTCGAATTCGGGAGAGACACTGCGACCGATATCCCTGGTAGGGCGGGGTTCTTTGAAAAATCCCACCACCGCCGGCATCCACGGTTCCCGGTGAAAATAGGAATGCGCACTGCCCTCCAGCACACCGTCGATGTGGAAGCGCACCAGATCGTCCGCCAGCTCCCGCATCAGAGCGGGCTCCAGTGTCGCGTGCAGCAGTTCCTCATCATGATAAATGATATGTGTTCCGCAGCCTCCTACCACTCCGTCGAATCCGATATCCAGAATTTCCTTCGGCCAGATATCCCGACAGCGGCCGGTGCAAAGCAGACAGCGATGCCCCTTCTCCCGGAGTGCCGCGATGGCACGCACCGTACTGTCCGGCACCACCTGGTATTCGTTGTCCAGGATCGTCCCGTCGATATCAAAAAAGATTAAATACTTCTCAGTCATTGCTCACGAATCGCCGTGCCGGTACAGCTCCGGCATCACCTTTCTCTCGCCGACATACATATAAGCCGGACGTATGATCTTGCCCTGGTTCTGCAGTTCCTCCAGACGGTGGGCACACCAGCCGGAGATACGGGCGATGGCGAAGATCGGGGTATACATCTCCTTCGGGATCCCCAGCATATCATACACCAGTCCGGAATACATATCGACATTGGCGCACACCGGCTTTCTCCCTTTGTGCTTCTCCATGATCATATCCTTCGACAGCCGTTCCACCCGGTCGTAGAGAGCAAACTCCTCCTCTCTTCCCACTTCCTTCGCCAGCTTCTCCGCCATTCCCTTCAGGATTACCTCACGGGGATCGGAAATGGTGTAGACCGCGTGTCCCATTCCGTACACCAGTCCGGTACGGTCAAACGCTTCTTTGTTGGTGATTTTTACCAGGTACTCTTCCACACCGCTGTCGGTTTTCCAGTCGCAGTTTTTCTTCAGATCCTCAAACATCATCTGCACGCGAAGGTTCGCTCCGCCGTGACGCGGTCCCTTCAACGAGGCAATGGAAGCGGCGATGGCAGAATACGTATCGGTTCCCGAGGATGTCACCACGTGGTCCGTGAAGGTAGAATTGTTACCTCCACCATGATCCGCATGCAGTACCAGTGCCACATCCAGCACCGCTGCCTCCAGATCGGTAAACTCCCCGTCGGTACGGATCATCCGCAGGATATTCTCTGCCGTGGAGTAGTCTTTTCTCGGCTGACGGATGATCAGATCCAACACTTTCGCATAGTGGCGATAAGCCTGATATCCGTAAACCGCGATCATCGGAATCTTCGCGATCATCTGCAACGACTGCCGCATGACATTCGAAAGAGAAATGTCGTCCGGATTCTCGTCGTAGGAATACAGTGTCAGGACACTCTTCATCAGGGCGTTCATGATATTCTCACTGGGTGCCTTCATGATGACATCCCGCACGAAGGAACCGGACAGCACCCTCAGGGAAGCAAGGATATTCAGAAATCCGGCCAGTTCCTGCTCATCCGGCAATTCTCCGTAGAGCAACAGATAGGTTGCTTTTTCAAACTGATACCGCTCCGTCCCCCGGTGCTCCAGAAGATTGTAGACATCGTATCCCCGATACTGAAGCAGTCCGGCGCAGGGTTTACGCTCACCGTTTTCATCTACGGAGCCGATGACCTCGGCAATCTCGGTCAAACCGGTCAGGACTCCGCGTCCGGTCTTCGTATCACGCAGTCCCTGCTTTACATCGTATTTTTTGTATAACTCCTTATCGATAATCCGCTGACTGTTCTGAATATCCACCAGCCGGTCAAACTCGCGGTTCAACTCGTCCCCCAAAGCCATCATCGAATGGTTGTCCGTCATTTCCAATCCTTCCTCCATCCCGGGAATCAATCCCGTAATAACTGATTAATGATACTTTCCTTCCAGTATATCCATGACATACCTGCCGTACTGATTCTTTTTATAGGTTTCATAAGCCTTCATCATTCCGTCCCGATCGATCCATCCGTTTTCATAAGCAATTTCCTCGAGACAGCTGATCTTCCGGTGCTGATGCGTCTCCATGGTGTAGACAAAATCCGAAGCCTCCACCAGCGATTCATGGGTTCCGGTATCCAGCCAGGTAAAGCCCCGTCCCAAAAGCTCTACGGACAGATTTCCCTTCTCCAGATAGATCCGGTTCAGATCCGTGATCTCCAGCTCGCCTCTCGCCGAAGGCTTCAACGTCTTTGCATAGTCCACTACATTTTTATCGTAAAAATACAGTCCCGTCACGCAGTAATTACTCTTCGGTTGTTTCGGCTTCTCTTCGATGGAGATAACCTTTCCCTCCGCGTCAAACTCCACGATCCCGAAGCGCTCCGGGTCGTCCACATAGTAGCCGAATACCGTGGCACCGTCCTCTTTGGCCGCCGCGTTCCTCAGGATATCCGTCAGTCCCTGTCCGTGAAAAATGTTATCACCGAGCACCATCGCCACCGGATCTCCGTCGATGAACTCCTCACCGATCAGAAAGGCCTGTGCCAGGCCGTCCGGACTGGGCTGTACCTTGTAGGAAAGCTCGATCCCGAACTGATGACCGTCCTTCAGAAGTTCCTCGAACCGGGGCAGATCCTCCGGCGTCGAGATGATGAGAATATCCCGGATCCCTGCCAGCATCAGCGTGGAAAGCGGATAGTAGATCATCGGCTTGTCAAAAATAGGCAGCAGCTGCTTGGATGTAACCATCGTCAGGGGATATAATCTCGTCCCCGAGCCGCCTGCTAAAACAATTCCCTTCATGTGGTAATTCCTCCTCAATTATTCTGGTACTCGGCAAAGGATGCCTGCTTTTTATCCTTATCCGAAAGCAATACTTCGGTCCCCGCAATCTCTTCCAACGGCCATTCCACACCGATATCCGGATCGTTCCAGAGAATCCCTCCCTCATCATCCGGATGATAGAAATCCGTTACCTTGTAACAGAACTCCGCCGACTCGGACAATACCAAAAAGCCATGGGCGAAGTTTTTCGGGATGAAAAACTGTTTTTTGTTTTCCGCGGAAAGTCTCACTCCGAACCATTTGCCGAAGGTCTCACTCCCCTCCCGCAGATCCACTGCCACATCGTATACTTCTCCGCTGACTACACGGACCAACTTGTCCTGCGGATAGTTGATCTGGTAATGAAGCCCTCTGAGCACTCCTTTCGTGGAGGCCGACTGATTGTCCTGGACGAATATCGGATCGATCCCCGCCTCTTTAAAATCATTATAATTATAGGTCTCCATAAAGTAACCGCGGGCATCCCCGTAGACCGCCGGTTCGATCACATAAAGGCCTTTGATACCGCCGCAGTCTTTTTCCACCTTGATTTTTCCCATATTATTTATCCTCGTACATATTTTTATAATACTCCTGGTAAGCTCCGCTTGTCACTCTCTCGAACCACTCCGAATTATCCAGGTACCAGCGGATGGTCTTTTTGATGCCCACCTCAAACGTTGTCTCCGGCTCCCAGCCGACTTCCTTTTTGATCTTATCCGGTGCGATGGCATAACGGCGGTCGTGTCCTTTTCTGTCCTCCACATAGGTGATGAGATCCTTGGAAACATTTTTCTTTCTCGGATCGTCATCCGGCAGAAGCTCCAGCAGTGTCTCGATCACCAGATTGACGATCTCGATGTTTCGTTTTTCATTGTGCCCGCCGATGTTGTAGGTCTCGAACAGTCTGCCCTGCTCCATCACCATATCGATGCCTTTTGCGTGATCGTCCACATAGAGCCAGTCGCGGATATTTTTCCCGTCACCGTAAACCGGAAGCGCCTTCCCCTCCAGAGAGTTATGGATCAGCAGAGGAATCAGCTTTTCCGGAAACTGATACGGTCCGTAATTATTGGAAGTATTGGTGATGTTGGCCGGAAAATGATAAGTATCCATATAGGCCTTCACCAGCATATCCGATCCGGCCTTGCTGGCCGAATAGGGGCTGTGCGGACTGTACGGAGTCGTCTCATAGAAATAGGACTTACCGTCGTCCGGCAGGGATCCGAACACCTCGTCCGTAGACACGTGCAGGAACTTTTTTCCCTCCTTGAAGGAACCGTCGGGAAGCTCCCACGCCTCCTTCGCGCAGTTGAGCATCGTAGCGGTTCCGACCACATTGGTTATGACGAATACCTCAGGATCCTTGATCGAGCGGTCCACGTGAGACTCGGCCGCGAAGTGTACCACCCGGTCGATATCATTTTTCTGAAAAATAGCCGCGATGGCGTCGCGGTCCGTGATGTCCGCCTTCACAAATGTATAGTTATCCTTCCCCTCCAGATCCTTGAGGTTTTCCAGGTTTCCCGCATAGGTCAGAACGTCGACGTTGATGATGCGGATCTCGTCCCCGTACTTCCGGAACATGTAATGGATATAGTTGGACCCGATGAAGCCGGCCCCTCCTGTTACCAGATACGTTTTCATTTTACACTCTTCCTCCTATCTCATTTATGTAACATCGCACACGGCTACGCGGGAGAGCCACCCTTCCGCACCCACTCCGTGAACGCCTCCTTCCAGTCCTTCATGGGCTCGATGCCCTGCATCCGCAACATGGCGTTGTCCAGGATGGAAAAAGGCGGGCGATCCGCTGACGCAGGATTCATCTTTTTATACTCCTGACTGCTGACGTGGTTCACCTTGGTGGTTTTGCCGAACTGACGGAAGATCTCCTCCGCGAATCCGGCCCAGTTGATCGATCCCTCGCAGGTCGCATGATAGATACCGTAAAACTGCGTGGGTTCGAGCCGGTGGATCAGCTTCGCCAGCTCATCGGCAGAAGTCGGTGATCCGAACTGATCGTCCACCACACTGATCTCCTCGTGGTTTTCCGAAAGCTTCAACATCGTCCGTACAAAGTTTTTCCCCTCCCCGTACAGCCATGCCGTACGGAGGATAAACCATTTCGACGCGAAATGCCTCACATACTCCTCGCCCCACAGCTTGGACCGGCCGTAGGCACTGATGGGGGCCGGCGTGGAAAACTCGTTCAACGGGCGGGAGTCCGTCCCCGGAAACACATAGTCGGTGGACATATGAAAAAGCTTAGCCTGCACCTCGGTCGAAGCCACGGCCAGATTGCGGGGGCCGAGGGCGTTGACCCGGAAGGCCGTCTCAAAATCCGTCTCACAGCCGTCGACATTCGTCATGGCGGCGCAGTTGATGATGACATCCGGCTTCTCCGACCGGATCATCTCCAGCACCGCGTCCATATCGGTTATATCCAGCGAACGGATCGTCCCTTCTTCCAGGCAATCCGTCAATATAAACGAAACCTCATCACCGTACACCTCCTGCACGGCACGGCCCAGCTGACCCTGACAGCCGGTTAACAAAATCTTTTTCAAGCTACCCCTCCCTTCGGAAAACATCCAGACACCGAAAGGTATTATATCATATTTTCCCTGGCTTGTCACTGTTTTTTCTCTCATTCGTAAATCCGTGGATAAAACTGTTGACAAATCACTGTATTCGTGGTAATATAAACATATGAACAATCATTCATATGTATTTTGAAAGGAGTATCTTTCTTATGAAAAAGAAATTCAAACTTGAGGATCTCGACTGCGCCAACTGTGCTGCCAAAATGGAAGACGCCATCAAAAAGATTGACGGCATCAACGATGCATCCGTCAGCTTTATGACACAGAAAATGATGATTGACGCACCGGATGACCGGTTTGACAGTATCGTGGAGGAAGCGGTCGCTGTCATCGCAAAGGTGGAGCCGGATTGTAAGGTGATCCTATGACAAAAAAGCAAAAAACCATGCTGATCCGGATCCTGATCGCGGGAGCCGGATTTACCACTCTGTTTTTATGGGAGCATCTGGGGAATATGGATTCTCTGGCCTGGTATTTCCGTCTCCCTATTTTTCTCGTGCCCTATCTCATCGCAGGCTACGATGTCCTTCTGCGGGCTTTTCGGAACATCGCCCACGGGCAGATTTTTGATGAGAACTTTCTGATGATGATCGCCACCTTCGGTGCTTTCGGCGTTCAGGAAAACACCGAGGCCGTGGCCGTGATGCTCTTCTATCAGGTCGGTGAACTTTTCCAGAGCGTGGCCGTCAACAAGTCCCGCCAGTCCATCACCGAGATGATGTCCATCATTCCCGAGTATGCCAACGTGGAGGATGGCGGCGAGCTGCAGCAGTTCGATCCCGATGATGTGGAGGTCGGTACAGTCATCACGATCCTTCCGGGTGAGAAGGTTCCCCTGGACGGTATCGTGATCGAGGGTTCTTCCATGCTGAATACGGCCGCTCTCACCGGTGAATCCGTCCCCCGTTCCGTGAAGGAGGGAGACGACATCATCAGCGGTTGCGTTAACGGAAGCGGCACCCTGAAAGTCCGTACCACGAAGGAATTCGACGATTCTACCGTATCGAAGATTCTGGAGCTGGTGGAGAACGCTTCCTCGAGGAAGGCTCCTGCCGAGAATTTCATCACCAAATTCGCACGCTACTACACACCTGTCGTCACTATCGGTGCCGTACTGCTGGCTCTTCTCCCGCCACTGATCACCGGTGGGAACTGGGGAACATGGATTTTGCGTGCCTGCACATTTTTGGTTATCTCCTGTCCCTGTGCTCTGGTCATCTCGGTACCGCTGGGATTCTTCGGAGGGATCGGTGCCGCCTCACGAGTCGGCGTCCTGGTCAAAGGGTCGAATTATCTGGAGCTTACCGCTTCCCTTCGAACAGTGGTTTTCGATAAAACCGGTACACTGACTATGGGGAATTTCCGCGTGTCCGAGATCACTCCGGCAGGCGGTACCTCCTACGATCTCACCCGGGACGAGCTTCACAACGCGAATGAGAACACACTTGAGCTGCTGCGTCTGGCTGCCCATGCAGAGAGTTACTCAACACATCCCATCGCCGCCTCGATCCGGGATGCCTTTGAAGCCGAGTTCCATTTTTCTGTCGACCGGGATATCGTAGGAGACGTGGAAGAACTTTCCGGAAAGGGAATCCGGGCCGTCATCGAAGGCGATACCATCCTGGCCGGAAACGAAAAACTGATGGCCGAATTCGGCATCGAATTCGAACCCACCGACACGATCGGAACGGTTATCTATCTGGCGAGTGCCGACCGTAAAAAATATCTTGGTTCGTTGGTGATTTCCGACACCATCAAGGAGGACTCCGCTGCTGCTCTGGCCGAACTGAAAGCCTCCGGCATCGCCGAGACCGTGATGCTCACCGGTGACCACGCTTCCGTGGCGGAAAAAGTAGCCGAACAGGTCGGGATCGACCGGGTATTTTCCGAACTGCTGCCGGCGGACAAAGTCGCCGCTGTCGAGTCGCTCCTGGCCGCGGAAGGCCCGAAGGAAAAACTGGCCTTTGTCGGTGACGGCATCAACGACGCCCCGGTACGGATGCGCTCGGATGTCGGGATCGCCATGGGCAGTATGGGAAGCGACGCTGCCATAGAGGCCGCCGATATCGTTATCATGGATGATAATCTGGGAAAAATCGGAAAAATAATCCGGATTGCTGGAAAAACAATCCGGATCGTAAAAGAAAACATCGTATTCGCGTTAGCCGTCAAGCTTGCCATCCTGGTACTGGGAGCACTGGGTCTGGCCGGTATGTGGGCCGCCGTCTTCGCCGATGTCGGCGTCGCAGTCCTGGCGATCCTGAACTCCATGCGGATGCTTCGCTATCGAGGCGAATGATCACTACAATTCAATACCGTTCTTCCGGCAGAGCTCTCTGGCCGATTCCACCGAATCCACACCGGTCGGATTTTTGATGGGAGCAAACTCCTTCTCCCGCTCCACCTCGTAGGGGAGGCAGGAATCCAGCATATGGATCAGATCCAGCACCAGCTGCTCGAACTTGTATCCGTTGGGCTCTGTCGGCTTGATGAAATTACCGTTCTCATCGAGATACGGTATTTTTTTCTCTACCACATGAAGAGGCATCGACTGACGGACGATCCGGTCCAGCGCCTCCACCTTGAACAGATAATTCAGGATCACACCGAAGTTATAAGCCGGCTCTCCCTTCTCATCCTTCGCTTCCATCATCTCATCCGAAAGCTCATAGTACTCCACGATGGACGGGCGGCCGTCTTCCAGACACATAACCCCCACCTTCTCGTCCGGAGCTGCCTTGCGTACCACCTTAGCTCCGCATTCCACCTGAGCATCGATGGTAGCACCGATAAAACACGGGTCACAGATTCGCTGGAGAACATTATCTACCGCAAAAACATTGACCCACTCGATCCCCTCTTTTCGGATGATCTCATCAAGTCCGGCCTTGATCAGAGAGGAATACCAACCGGCATTTCCGTTCGGAGAGGTGGCCAGTTTTCCTTTTTCCTCCAGATACAGATGTCCGTCGTAGTCACAAGCCGGTGCCATCTCCTGTTTGAAAAAGCTGACTTTTTCTTCCGGATAACCGAAGTATTTTTTTTCTTTCAAAAATGCTACCGTCGCGTCGTTATTTTTTTCGCTGGTCATGATAAACAAACGAGGTGCGGACCCTACCTCATTCACCACATCCAGAAGGTTTTCGATGAGACGCTGGAAGATAAATACTTCCTTTGTCAATCCGATATTATACATCCCCTTGGGATTATCCGATCCGAGTCTTGTTCCCATTCCGCCGGCCAGCAAAAGAGCTGCCGTCTTCCCCTCACGGATCGCGTCCGCTCCGATTTTCCGGAACTCATCCTGTCTTGTCTCAATTTCATCTTTCTGCATCGTCCGGATGGGAGTGAACTCCCCTCTCGCATCTGCCTTTTTTCCGTACTGGGCCACAACCGACAGATCCGTGTCCATAATCTGTTTCAGAAAATCCTGCTTTTCGTTTTCGCTCAACTCGTCATAAAAACGTAGAACATGACTCTGACCATACTTCTCCAATTTTTGTTTTACTTCGGTCATTTCCATATTTTCCTCCATTCCTTTTCCTCCATTCCTATTATTGTAAAATCAGTCATCTGACACATCCGATGATGTCCGATATACTGTTCAGTTTTTCTTCCCGCGCGTACGACTCCAGTCCGTCGATGATCTCACTCGTAGCGGTCGGCCGGTAAAAATTCGCCGTTCCCACCGCAACCATCGTAGCACCGGCCATCATCAACTCCAACGCATCCTCTGTGGACTGCACTCCCCCCATTCCTATGATGGGTAATTCCACTGCCTGCGCCACCTGGTAAACCATACGGACAGCGATGGGATGTACCGCCGGTCCGGACATGCCGCCGGTCTGATTTGCCAGAGCAAACGTCTTCCTCCGGACATCGATCTTCATCCCGGTCAGCGTGTTGATCAGGGAAACACCGTCGGCTCCCCCTGCCTCTACCGCACGGGCCATCTCAGTGATGTCCGTCACATTCGGTGACAGTTTCATCACAACAGGCTGCGCGGCTTTTTCCTTCACAGCCTTCGTGATCGACTCTGCCATCTCCGGTTTTTGTCCGAAGGCAATCCCGCCTTCCTTCACATTCGGACAGGAAATGTTGATCTCCAGCAGATCGATATCCTTTTTCACATCGTCCTCGGAAAGCCGTTCCACCACATGGAGATACTCCTCCTCCGAATGCCCGCACACATTGACGATCACTCTCGCACCGGCCTTCTTCAGGAAAGGCAGATCACGGCTGAGAAAGGTTTCGATTCCGGGATTCTGCAGCCCGATAGCGTTCAACATGCCGGCGGAGGTCTCGACGATCCGCGGTGTCGGATTTCCCTCCCAGGGTTTATCTGCCACTCCCTTGGTAGTGACGGCTCCCAGCTTCGCGATGTCGACAAACTCGCTGTATTCCATCCCGGAGCCGAAGGTTCCCGATGCCGTGGTGATCGGATTCTCAAAATCGATCCCCGCGAAGTTCACTCGTAATAAATCACTCATAGTAATCCTTTCATGCCGCGTTTTTTGCGGCTCGCGCATGCGAACATCAGGTTCGCATGCGCATCAGGCGCTTTTGTGCCGAAACGGCACAAAGCGCAGTGTGAAAAATCAGTGTTTCAGCATGATTTTTCACACTATCACCTCATCCGCCGGGAACACCGGACCGTCACAACAGATTCGCTTATTTTTCACCTTCGAATGATCGTCGATATCGGCGGAGTCACATACACACGCCAGACAGGCACCGATTCCGCAGGCCATCTTCTCTTCCAGGGAGAGCCAAACCGGAATTCCCTGATCCTCTCCCCATTTCTTCACACCGCGAAGCATGGGCGTGGGACCGCAGGCATAGATGACGTCACCGGTGCATCGATTCTCGTTTAGCGCATCAATGACCGTTCCGTGCGTCCCGCGACTGCCGTCATCCGTAGCGACCAGTAAGTTGTCCGACTCTTTGTATAAATTGTCTGACAAAAAATCATGACGATCCCGATACCCCACAACCGTGGTAACCTCACATGGAACTGTATCTTCCTGGTATTCGCGGATGGCATGAAGCACAGACAACATAGGCGGAATACCGATCCCTCCACCGATAAGTATGATATTCTTCCGATTTTTTTCGATATTCTCCTCGATTGGAAATCCATTCCCCAAAGGTCCCATCACTCGTACCTGTTTTCCCGGCACCAATCCGGCAAACTCCTTCGTCCCAAACCCGACGACACGGTAAACCAGACGGATCCGTCCGCCTTTTCGGTCGATTTCACAGATACTGATCGGTCTTGGAAGAAGGTGTCCTCCATCATCCGAATAAAGCGAGACAAACTGTCCCGCTTTTGCTTCCGCCGCTACTTTCGGCGCACGAAGCCACAGTGAATACACATCCGGAGCCAGGCGTCCCGTCTCCAGCACTTCCCATTCGGATATTGTTTTGCTCATGCAGATCCTCCATTCCGAAGCAATATCAATGCCCTATTTCAGAGAGTTTTTAATCTCCGTCATCAAAATCGGCAGCTTCTCTGTCGCCACCTCCCACACGGCATCCTTGTTGATGTGGGCATCCTCGATCGTGATTCGCTCCTTCACACTGTAAATCCGTTTCCACTGGACTGTCGAAATCCGATCCTTGACTTCATCACTGAGCGCGACCTTCGCCAGCTCCCCGATCTGAAGAAGATTGAAAACACAGGCTTCCACACACATTTTGTCCGCCTTGAATTCTTCCAGTGTTTCATAACGATGGGTGTACTTCATGACACTCTCGATACGCCGGAGGATCTTCTCCAGAATCTGTCTGTCTCTGCTGCTGATTGATTCACTCATAGTATTCCTTTCCATGCTGAGCACATTGTGAGGGCTCCTGGCCCCTCCTCATGTCAATTGCGACATCAGGGCTCCTCCCGCTTCGCGGGCCCCTCCTCATGTCAATTACAGATAACCTTTTGCTTTCAGAAGCTCTGCCATCAGCACCCCGCCGCCGGCTGCTCCCCGGACCGTGTTGTGAGAAAGCCCCACAAACTTCCAGTCAAAATAGCTGTCCTCGCGAAGACGTCCGATGGTGATTCCGTAACCGTTCTCATAGTCTACATCCAGTGCCACCTGCGGACGGTCGTCCTCCTCCATATAACGGATAAACTGCTTCGGCGCACTGGGCAATGCCAGGCTCTGCGGCTCACCGGAGAAGCTTTCCATCGCCTCGATCAGCTCTTCCTTGGTTGCCTTTTGCTTCAGGTTCACAAAGGCTGCTGCCGTATGTCCGTTCAATACCGGCACGCGGATACACTGACTGGTGATGAGGGGTGCTTCTGCCGGCACGATGACGCCGTTTTTCACCTGTCCCCATACACGGAGAGGCTCCTTCTCACTCTTCTCTTCCTCACCGCCGATATACGGGATGATGTTGTGTTCCATCTCCGGCCAGTCCTTGAAGGTCTTGCCGGCTCCGGAGATAGCCTGATAGGTGGAAACAACAGCCACCGTCGGCTCCCACTTTTTCCATGCGGTCAGCACCGGAGTATAGCTCTGGATCGAGCAGTTCGGCTTTACACAGATGAATCCCTTCGAAGTGCCAAGTCTCTTCTTCTGATGCTCCAGCACCTCCAGGTGTTCCGGATTGATCTCGGGGATGATCATCGGTACATCCTCCGTCCAGCGGTGCGCACTGTTATTTGATACCACCGGAGTCTCGGCTTTCGCGTAATCCTCCTCGATTTTTTTGATCTCTTCTTTGGTCATGTCGACCGCGCTGAAACAGAAGTCAACACCCGAAGACACCTCGGCTACCTCGTTGACATTTTTCACAACGATATTCTTCACTGCCTCCGGCATCGGAGTATCCATCTTCCAGCGTCCGCCGACGGCCTCCTCATAGGTCTTTCCCGCACTCCGCGGGCTGGCAGCGATAGCTGCCACCTCAAACCACGGATGATTCTCAAGCAGCGACACAAACCGCTGCCCGACCATCCCGGTCCCTCCCAAAATAGCTACCTTCAATTTCTCACTCATCTCTCTCAGCCTCTCTTTATTGATTTTAATG
>JAFYBS010000124.1 GCA_017540125.1 Eubacterium sp. | reverse complement strand
GGGCTCAGGGGAAGAGCCCGGTCGATAAATACGATAATCGCGAGATTGGGATGAACTCCAGACTGGATACGCTGCAGGCGGCGATCCTGCTGCCGAAGCTGAAGGCGTTCGCGGAGCATGAGATTGACGATGTAAACCGCGTGGCCGGATGGTATACGGAGCGGCTGAAGGGAGCGGGCGTTGCCGGTGCTCAGGCGGAGGGCGGAGGTGCTTCGTCCGCCGGTGGAAAGTCTGCCGGGCAGGAGATCGTCACGCCGACGGTTCTGCCGGGCTTCCGGTCTTCGTGGGCGCAGTACACGATCCTGCTTCCGGACAGCGAAGTGCGCGAGTCGATGCAGGCGAAGCTGAAGGAACAGGGCATCCCGTCCATGATTTACTATCCGAGGGGTCTTCATCAGCAGGAGGCGTATCGGTGGATGGGACTTTCCGATGCCGATTTCCCGGCTACGGTCGAAGCGACGGGGCGGTGCCTGGCGTTGCCGATGCATCCTTATCTGACGGAAGACGACGTGGAGAAGATTTGCCGGGTGCTGGTTGGGTGACCGGCCCGGGGCAAAGAGTGGACCAAACAGAAAAGATTTTTCATAGGAGGAATAAACTATCATGGAATTCAAAAACATTTATCAGGACCTGATTTCCGGAAAGAGCAAGCTGGCGCTGGTGGGCCTCGGTTATGTGGGCATGCCGATCGCCGTGGAGTTTGCCAAGCACATCGAGGTCATCGGTTTTGACATCAACAAAAAGCGCGTGGACGAATACGCGAACGGCATCGACTCCACCAACGAGATCGGCGAAGCCATCAAAGATACCACCGTGGAGTTCACATCGGATCCGACGAAGCTGAAGGAAGCGAGCTTCATCGTGGTGGCGGTGCCTACCCCCATCAACGACGATACCACGCCGGATCTGCGGCCCATCGAGGGTGCGTCCCGGACCGTCGGCCAGAACATCGCGCCGGGCAGCATCGTGGTTTTCGAGTCCACCGTCTATCCCGGTGTCACGGAGGATATCTGTATTCCTATCATAGAAAAAGAGTCCGGACTGAAGTGCGGCGTGGACTGGAAGATCGGTTACAGCCCCGAGCGCATCAACCCCGGTGACCGTGTTCATCGTCTTCCCTCCATCGTCAAGGTGGTTTCCGGTATGGATGAGGAAACGGCAAATCAGATCAAAAAGGTGTATGATATCGTCATCAAGGCGGGAACGTTCGTCGTTTCCGATATCAAGACGGCCGAGGCGGTCAAGGTGGTGGAGAACTCCCAGCGTGACATCAACATCGCGTTCATGAACGAGATCGCGATGATCTGCGACAAACTGGGAATCGACACCGACGAGGTGCTGGCCGGGATGAATACCAAATGGAACGCACTGGGATTCAAGCCGGGACTCGTGGGCGGTCACTGCATCGGCATCGATCCCTACTACCTCACCAACGCGGCGGAGAAGCTGGGCTATCACAGCCAGATCATCCTGAACGGCCGGAAGGTGAACGACTCGATGGGAGGATTTGTAGCGGACGCTGCCATCAAAGAAATGATTGAGGCCGGACTTGCGCCGAAGAAAGCGGTGGTTGTGATCCTCGGTATCACCTTCAAGGAGAATTGTCCCGACACCAGAAACAGCAAGGTCGTGGATATCATCAACCGTCTGCGCGAATATGATATCCAGCCCATCGTTACCGATTCCTGGGCGGATAAAAATGTCGCGAAACAGGAGTACGATGTGGATCTCGTTCCGGCGGAGGAGGTTCCGAAGGCGGATTGTGTCATCGTAGCAGTCGGACACAACGTGTATCGCTCGCTGTCGCCGATGAAGCTGAAAAAATACTTCAAGGAAGACCGGCCTGATGCCGAGAAGGTTTTGATCGATGTGAAATCTCTGTACCGGATGGACGAGCTGAAAGCCTCGGGTATGCGATTTTGGAGGATGTAAATGATCCGATATCGTAGGCATATCACCTTTCTGTATTTTTTTCTTTTTGCGGGTGCATTTAATGATCTGCTGCGCCTGGGAGGGAGTCAGATCAATCTGTTCCGTATCCTGCTTCCGTTTGCTTTGCTGGATACCATCTTGCTCAGCACGAAAGCGCGAAAAGCGTACCTGGTCGGCCTCGTCGTTGCCGGGATTTCTCTGGTGCAGTCGCTGATTTTTACGGCGCTGAACAGTGCCGGTGTGCGGTTTTCCATCGCGAGGTACGGGGAATACTTTTTTTACTATCTGTGTATCGCCACGGTTGTCGGCGCGGTCATCACGCTGTACGAGTGCGATCCGGCGGGGTTCCGCGACGGATTTGTGAAATACGTCATGCTGGTGGGTGTGTGTTATCTGCTGGTGTTTATGGCCATCTATCACACGCACTATGACTATCAGGGCCATTTTATCGTGCTGAATAACCCGAACGATTATGGCGTTATGTTGGTGATGATCCTGCCGGTTTTTTATATGCAGTTTCGGAAGAAACGGCGGTGGTATTACCTCATTTTTATTCCGGTTGCCATGGTTTATCTGTTTCTGAATGATTGCAAGCTGGCTCTGCTGGGCGTTGCGGCGCAGATCATGATCGCGTTCTATCTGGAGGTGAGGAACCGGGCGGTACGGTATCGAAAGCTTTTATTTTTACCGGCGGTGATTCTTTTTGCGCTGGTGATCCTGGTGATGGATGCGCTGGACGTTTCCATCCACGGGTATTCGTTTCGTGAGACCATCCTGGAACCGATCAAAGCGATGTTCAGCGGGAGGCTTTATCCCGGGAGCAACACGTCGGTTGTGTTCCGGACAAATGTGTTTATCATGGGCGTCCAGTGGTTGTTCCGGACGCTGTTTCTCGGAATCGGATTCGGGAACGCCGGTGTTCTGATGCGAAACGTTCTCGGGCAGCATAACCTCTACGGATCGATGATGCTACTGGATTCTATTTCTCTGCACAACGCTTATCTCGAGTTCCTGCTGGAGTTCGGAGTCGTCTTTATCATCGGAGTCGTGCTCCTGATCCGGAGAGTGTGGAAGGTTTTGAAAAATGCGGTGCTGGATCATTTTCAAATCTGTTTTGTCACCGTGGTTATCTCGGGTATCCTGTGGATGCTGGGGCCGTCGGGTGTGCTGGCGGATTATCAGATTTTTGCGTTTTTGACATTTTTGCTGATCGGTGTGAGGGAGGAGAAGAAGGCGTAACGGCCGGGCAGTCGCGGACGCGACATGAAAGCCCGGGTTTGTGCGAGCGGGCCGCAGAGAGTGTGGCATGAAAGGATTGTTATGGGAATTGTTGAGAAGACATTGTTATGGGATTACCTGTTGCGGCTGAAATATAAGCGTGATTCGCTCCGGTGGGAGCACGCCAACAGCCACAACCTCACGACCAAGGCCAACAACTTCAACCCGAATGTTGTCAGAGTGGGGCATCACTCCTATGGGCCGATTTATGTGGATACCCATGGGGATACGGCGAAGCTGAAGATCGGGAATTATGTTTCCATCGGACCGGACGTGAAGTTTCTGCTGGAGGTGGAGCATCATCTGGATCATCTTTCCACTTATCCATTTAAAGCTAGGCTGATTGGCGGGGAGGAGCCTCTGTCGAAGGGGGATATCCGTGTGGGAGATGATGTTTGGATCGGTTCCGGCGTTACGATCCTGTCCGGAGTGCGTATCGGGCAGGGCGCGGTCATCGCCAGCGGTGCGGTGGTGTCGGGGGACATCCCGCCCTATGCTATCGCGGGCGGTGTTCCGGCGAAGGTGATCCGGTATCGGTTTTCGAAGCCGGTGATCCGGTTTCTGCGTACGCTGGATTACGGAAAGCTGGACAGTGAGACAGCGAAGAAGCATATGAATGATCTGTATCTCCCCATCGAAGAGATGAGCCTCGATGAGGTGAAGAAAATGTATGAGTGGTTCCCGAAAAAGGAAAATAAATCATGAAAAATGAAAAATTTGACGTCAGCGTGGTGGTGGCAACCTATCACCCATCGCTTGAGAAGCTTTTTGTCACGCTGAATTCCATCCTGATTCAGAAGGATGTGTCCGTGCAGATCGTCATCACCGATGACGGCTCGGGAGATGTGGATTGGGACAGGGTGAAGGGATACTTTGATGAAAAAGGATTCAAGGACTACGTGATCTCTGCGCTGGAAGAGAACGGCGGCACTGTGAAAAACCTGATCAACGGTGTGAAACACAGCGAGGGACGGTATGTCAAGCCTATCAGCCCCGGGGATTATCTCTACGGAGAGAGAGTTCTGCGGAAGTGGATGACCGGGATGATGCGAAGCGAAGCGGCGGTGGGATTTGCTGACTGCATTTGCTATCAATATGAAAAGGATATGACTTATGTATCCCGGGAGGCCCATCCCCAGAAAACCCATGATTTTTACCGAAATTCCTGGGCGTACAACTATCTGGTGTTTGATGACATCGCCGTGGGAGCGGCGACGTTGGTGAAGCGCGAGATTCTGGAGAAGTACCTCGGATTTCTGGAGGGGCGGGTGATCTACGCCGAGGATCACAGCTACCGGCTGATGGCAGCGGCAGGGGAGAGAGCTTACTTTCTCGGAAAGCCGGCAATCCTTTATGAGGCCGGCACGGGGATTTCCACCGGGAAAAATGATGTCTGGACGAAGCGTCTGGAGGCCGACTGGCAGGCAGCGAATGACATCATCCTGTCCGGTGAGGTGCCGGAGGTGACTCCGGATGAAAAGCGAAAGAAAGCATTTCAGAAGGCGGTGAAGTACCGTCAGATGTCGGGACTGTCCGGTATGCTGAAGGCAGCTCGGATTCCCGGAAAGCTCCGTTCGGTCATCGCGCATCGACACGGACTGCGGATGACGGGAACCGATGTGGATGAGGGATATGTAGAGCGGATTCATGGAGGAAAAATGTGAAAAATCATGCTGATGCACTGATTTTTCACATGCACTTTGTGCCGGAGGCACAAGAGTGCATGATGCGACATGCGTGTTGGAAACACGCATGCGCGTGCCGAAAACACGCGGCATGAAAGGAGTAATATGCAGGTAGTGAAATATGTTTTTCAGCCCCACGGGGATGACCGTGGACAGCTGGTGGCTCTGGAGGAATTCAAGGACATTCCGTTTACGATCAAGCGTGTCTACTATATGTACGACACCGGCGACGGGGTGGTCCGGGGGCATCATGCGCACAAGTCCCTGCAGCAGATTCTGATCTGCGTGCACGGCAGCTGCAAAATCAAGCTGGATAACGGAAAAGAGACCAAGGTTGTCCCACTGGAGCGCCCCTACGAAGGCTTATATGTCTCCAATGTGATGTGGCGGGAGATGTTTGATTTCTCCCCGGATGCGGTGCTTATGGTGCTGGCGTCCGAATTGTACGATGAGGCGGACTACATCCGGGATTACGATGAATTTCTGGAGTTTGTTAAAAATGTCGGTGATACGACGGATGGAGAGAGTTGACTGATGAAAATACCTTTTGTGACATTTTTACCGATGGAGAAGGAACTCGGGGAGGAGATCCGGGCGGCTTTTGAGCGCGTTTTTGCCTCCTCCTGGTACATCGGAGGAAAGGAAGACGAGGCGTTTGAGGAGGAGTTTGCTGCCTACTGCGGGGTGAAACACGCGATCGGAGCCGGAAACGGCTTGGATGCGCTGATGCTGGCGCTGAAGGCGCTGGAGATCGGAGAGGGAGACGAGGTGATCGTACCCTCCGACACGTACATCGCGACAGCGCTGGCGGTGACCTACGTGGGGGCGACGCCGGTGTTCGTGGAGCCGGACATCCGGACCTTCAACATCGATCCCGACCGGATCGAAGCAGCCATCACACCGAAGACCAAAGCGATCATGCCGGTGCATCTCTACGGACAGCCCTGCGACATGGATCCCATCATGGCGGTGGCGAAGGCGCACGGACTGTATGTCGTGGAGGATTGCGCCCAGGCGCACGGCGCGCTTTACAAAGGGAAAAAGGTCGGAAGCTTCGGTGATGCGGCCGGTTTCAGCTTCTATCCCGGGAAAAATCTCGGTGCTCTCGGGGATGCCGGTGCCGCGGTGACGAACGATGCGGCTCTGGCGGAGAAGATCCGCGCCCTGGGAAACTATGGATCCGATTACAAATACCATCATATCTATAAAGGACACAACAGCCGATTGGACGAGATGCAGGCAGCTTTCCTACGCGTGAAGCTGTCCGCGCTGGATCGCATGAACGAGGAGCGCAGACGAATCGCCAACCGGTATCGGGAGGAGATGAAAAATGACCTCGTCTTCCTTCCCTATGTGATGCCGGAGGTCGAACCGGTCTGGCACATCTTCGGGGTGCGGTGTCCCGTGGCCGGAGAGAATGGAGCAGGCGCCGACGGGTTGTCAGGTGCACCGACGACAGGGCAGGCAGGAACGCTGTCAACAGGGCAGGCAAGTGCGCCGTCATCTGAGCAGTCGACGCTTCGGGATGCCCTCGAGAAGCATCTGGCGGAACGGGAGATCGGTACGAACAAGCATTATCCCATCCCCATGCATCGACAGGAATGCTACGCGGATCTGGGGATTCCGCAGGGAGCGCTTCCCATCGCGGAGAAAATCAGCGCGACAGAGCTCAGTCTCCCGATGTATTACGGAATGACGGATGAGGAAGTGCAGTATGTAATCGATGCAGTGAATGATTTTAAAGGATAAACGAGGATTAAAATGAGAATATGTATCGTAGGGCCGGCGAATTCGGCGCATATCGTCAAATGGTGTAACTGGTTTTCAACCCATGGACATGAGGTGCACGTCATCTCTTTTATTCCGGGAGAGATCGAGGGGGCGCATGTCCATCTTATCGATGTCGGCGTGGACGCGGGAGGCAGCGATGTCGGCAAGTTGAAATACCTTCTCACCGGCGGGCAGATCAAAAAGCTGATCCGGGAGATTAACCCCGACGTGGTCAACGCCCACTACGCCACCAGCTATGGTGTGGCGATGGCGCTGAGCGGGGTGAAGGGTTATGCTCTCTCCGTTTGGGGGATGGACATCTATGATTTTCCGAAAAAAAGTCCCCTGCACCGGGCGTTGCTGAAGTTCAGTCTGCGACGTGCGGGATTTCTTTTTTCTACGAGTCAGGCCATGGCCGACGAGGCGTCGCAATATATTAAAAGAAAATTTATCATTACGCCTTTTGGCGTAGATACGAGGCTTTTCCGGCCGGTCGATGCTGCCGGCTCCGACGACATTTTCACCGTCGGAACGGTGAAAGCGCTCTCTGACAAATACGGCATCCGGCACATCCTGGAGGCCGTGGCGGAGATCCGGGAGGAGGGAGAGATCCCGATCCGCCTTCGTATCGCGGGCAAAGGTCCTCAGGAAGAGGAGTATCATCAGCTGGCGAAGGATCTGAAGATCGACGACATCACCACCTGGCTGGGCTTCATTTCCCAGGAGGAGGCAGCGGCAGAGTGGGCCGGCATGGACATCGCCCTCGTCCCGTCCACACTGGAGTCCGAGTCCTTCGGGGTTTCGGCCGTGGAGGCGGAGGCGTGTGAGACGCCGGTCATCATCGCGGATATCCCGGGGTTGATGGAGGCGACATCACCGGGACAGACCAGTCTCGTCGTTCCGAGGAAGGATTCGAAAGCGCTGGCAGAGGCCATCCGGAAGCTTTACGCCGATCCGGAGCTGCGGAAAAAGCTGGGAAAGAACGGAAGACAGTATGTTTTGGAGAAGTATGAATTGAAGCATTGCTTCCGAAAGATAGAAAAGTGCCTGAAGAAGATTTCGAAAATCAACGGGGATATCCGGTAGAGCCACATGTTGCGTGCCCGGAAAACTTGTTTCTGGAGATGAAAGAGAGTAGATGAAACCAAAAATCAGTGTAGTGATGGCCGTTTACAACGGCAGCAGATATATCGATAAGCAGCTGGAGAGCATCCTGGTGCAGTCCTGTCCGGTGGATGAGATCGTCATTGTGGACGATGATTCGCCGGAAAAATGTTTGGATGAGATCCGGCGGGTGACAGAGAGAGTCATTCCGGCAGAGACATCCGAATCCGGCCGGCAGGGGCAGTCCGGGCAGATGAACAGCGCCATGCAGAACCAGTCCGGGCAGGAAAACAGCAACCCGCTTGACCCGACCGCGCCGACAAACACCGATCCGCAGGACCAATCCGATGGCTGCGAACTCGCCTGGACAGCCGGAAACGGGATCACCCGGATCCGGTACATGGAGCATGAAAACAACATGGGCTACGCGCAGACATTTTTCCACGCACTGGAAAGAGCGAACGGCGAGGTGATTTTTTTCGCGGATCAGGACGATATCTGGGAGAAAACCAAGGTGGAGATCTGCGTCCGGTTTCTGAAAAAGCATCCGGATATCTCGTGCCTGTCCTCCTCAAACCGTCTGATCGACGGCGGAGGGCGGTTCATCCGCTCCGAGAAAAAGCCGCGGAAGCAGCTGACAAAGGTGGACGCCGGTCGGCTTATTTTTCAAAAAAAGTTTACGCTGCAGCCCGGGATGACGCTGGCGATCCGGAAGAGGCTGAAGGAACAGATCAGCTGGATCGACACGTCGGTGTTTGAGATGCATGACCGGCTGGTGGAGTATGTTTCGGCGATCGAGGGCGGGTACTTCATCCTGAGCGCGTACCTGAACCGTTATCGGATCCATGATACGAACACCTCCGGGAAGAATCTGACGCACACGAAGCTTCGCACCGGGCTGGAGGGGCGGATCGACCAGATCGAGAAGGAGGTCCGCTATCTGCGGCAGATCCGCGGGGTGTCCAAACACTATGAGAAAAAGGTCAACCGGTGCATCATGTATTATCAGCAGAGAAAGAGGCTGCTTCAGAGCAGGAATCTGTTCAAGTATCTGGTGGGGTCCTTCCGCTGTATCGGGCGCTACAGCAGCATCCGGGTCTGGTTGGGTGACTTGGCCGCCATCGCAGGGAAGGGGTCCTGATCAGGAAAGCTTGTTTCGGAAAAATGGGATGCCGTTCATCACCGGGGAAACCCGGATGGAGGAATTGAAAACGAATGAAAGAATCGGTTAAAAAGGGTCGCGACTCGAATATCGAGCTTCTCCGGATCCTGGCGGCGGCAGCGGTGGTCGTGCTGCATTACAACAACCCGTATATGGGCGGCGCGATCGATGTGGCGGAGGGGATCAATCATCACGCGCTGATGCTGATGGAGTGCCTGTCGGTCAGCGCGGTGAACATCTTCGTCATGATCAGCGGGTATTTCATGTGTACGAACAACAAACGTTCCGTCCTGAAGCCGCTGGAGCTGATCATCCAGGTGATCCTGGTCTCGGAGGCGCTCTATCTCATGTCGGTGATCCTGGAGGGACGCGAGCTGACTTTCGGTTCGGTGTTAGATAATCTCGTTCCGAGAAACTGGTTTGTGATCCTGTATTCGGTGCTGTATCTGTGCTCGCCGTTTTTGAATATCGTCTGGGAGCGCGTGAAAAAGGCGGGCTTCGAAAAACGCTTTATCGTGTTAATCATGATTTTATTTTCCGTGTTGCCGACGCTGGTGGATGTGGTGGGCGAGTTTACGGATATTGATCTCACCGGGATGAGTACGGTCGGTGCCTATGGAAGCCAGATGGGATACACGGCAATCAACTTTTTCCTGGTGTACTTCATCGGGGCCTACCTGCGTGACAGAGAGGTGAAGGGTAGCTTCCTGCGCTACGGAGTGCTGGTCGCGGGGCTATTTTTCTGGACGTGGGCGGAGCAGACGGAGTTCATCTATATGACCGGCTGGGAGTACTGTAATCCGCTGGTGATCGGGCTGGCGGCAGAGTCTCTCCTGATTTTCCGGGGATTCCGGATCGGTTCGAAGGCCTGGATCAACAGTCTTGCGAAGGCGTCCTTTATGGTGTATCTGATGCATTCGAAATTCCTGTCATTTATCCATATCGCGGATTTTGCCCGGGAAAACGTGTTTGTCATGCTGGGCCATCTGTTGGTCAGCGTCATCGGGATTTATCTCGTATGCTGGGTTGCTTGGCTAATATATGATTTAATTATAT
>JAFYBS010000123.1 GCA_017540125.1 Eubacterium sp. | reverse complement strand
CCAGCGTACCTGCACGGTACTTTACGATGACCTGACCCTGCGCGTAGTCCCCGCTCATCTCCGATTGCGATCCTGCCTTTTTCAAGGAAGCCTTCGTATCTCGTGCTTCTGCCGGTGCCACGGCACACAGCTGCAGCATCAAGACCAGTCCCAGGATAATCGCCGATACTCTTCGTCTCATTTTTTCCAATTCTTTGTCCTCCATTCTAGTAGCTTTTCAGTTTAGTAGTTTTTCAGCCGGTAGAAATCAATTCCGAATGTTTCATCTTCGTAAAAGATAACCCGGGAAACAAAAAAACCTTTTTTTGTCGTGACCGCCGAAACAAACTGGTCGGATGCTATTCCCGGTTCGATGGTGGCCGGTATAGCCTGTAAAGTGTCTTTTTCCGGATCATAACAGGCCGTGTTTCCGTAGCCGTCCATGGACATGCCGTAGATCAGGATACCCTTCGGGCTTTCCGCCAGCGCCGGAGAGCAAATCGGCTTACCGTCATCCAAATGCAAATGGCGAACCACCGATGGAAGCTCTGTCTTCTTCTTCGTAATCTTCTTCCCGTCAAAACAGTAGATTGAGGAAGAATCTTTCCAAAGGTTCTGAACAGACGGAACCGCTTTGGTAGGATCCTCCCCACTCGGTACCGCTCCGCCCATAAAATACGCTTTGTTCTTGTAGTTTGCCACTTTAACAGAAAAATAATCCTCCGGAAGCTCTACTCCTGTCGGTATCCACTCTCCGTTTTTCAGGCGATAGATATTCTTATCCAAAGCATCCGTCGTACTGCTCAACACGTTAAACGGAATGGCATATATGGTTTTTCCGATAACAAAAGCATCTATTCTCCAACCCGTCGGACTCTTTACCGGTGTCAGCTCCCAGTGATACTGAAAGACCTTTTTCTTTATTTTTTTCACTTTTTTCGTTTTTTTGTTTTTCTTTTTTATAACAATGGTTTTTGTACGGTTCAGGTCCAGTGTCGCCATCACCATCTGCTGCTCATCACGGCCCGTCAGTATGAGAAATTGATAGATCTTATCACCAACTGTGACAACATCGAGCGGCATCACTTGAATGCCATTAGGATCGACACGTAATGAATCCAATGAGTCAAAATACTTCGGGGCCGAAGCGGAAACACGACGAAATATCCCCTCGGATTTCTCGTGTTCGATCGGTTCAAATCCGGTCTTCTCATTCCACTCGAATAGTTCGAGACTGCCATCGATGCACAGCAAACGATTTCTCTTCGCATCCGTGAGCAGTTCAGTATAATCGTTTTCCGGACTCAGATCGATTTTCTCGAAGGAACGTTCACCCTTCACCAGGAAAAATGCACCGACTCCGCTTCCGCCTTCATTTGTCACCATAAAGCGCGTATAGGTACCGATCAGGTCACCGGCATTTTTTATCACAACAGACTTGCCGTCCTTCGCCCATGAAGCTAGCGCTGATATATCCCGATAGGTTGGATCCTCACTGCTCCCGCCCGAAGGGCGAGGAGAGCCCGCCGGCTTTGAGGCATCAGAGGAACTCGCCAGAGTTCCTTCCCCTATCAACCTCTTGCTAAACAGCTTGGATTCTCCTGCCTGCTTCAGATTGGCGCCGGCGAGCGTGATCGTTTTCTTTGCGGCATCGACCTTCACATCCGAAATCACCGGTTGCTTCCCATCCAGAAGGGAAAAATCCAGATACCCTTCCGACATACATTTCCCCTCCAGATTTTCACTGTGTTTAGTAATGGCGAGAAGACGGTTTTTAAGGTATTTCACATAGTCGCCACCCTTCACACCGCCGGCTGCTTCGGATCCGGCCGGCTCCATAGCCGAAAGCCAACCGGCCACACCGGCAGCGACCGGGCAGGCCATTGAGGTACCTGAGAAATTATCATATTTTCCGTAATACTCCGATACCGACTCCTTACTGACAGCGATATGATTAATTTGCAGCCGTACCTCTCCCGTCGCAGTCTTGGTCGGATGTATTTTGAAACCGATTCCGTAGGAAGCTACATCGTCGCGATTTACCTCGCTGTAGGAAATCGTATTTGCTTTGATGTGCCTCTCTGTGCCGTCTAACATCAAACTGAATGAACTATTGGAACCATTAGAACAAATGACCGTGCCATCCTTTTTTACGATAACATCACCTGTTGCAATCTGACCGCCGCTATACGGGTCCGACACCAGCGACGTATAGCCTACGGAATAGTCAAAATTAGTCCCGTCATCATACTTGCTTTTTTCATACGGGTAATACAGATAGCAGTCACTTCCCGGCGTCACACCGTGGAGTGTGAGATCCAGAACAGCCGGGTTCTTGGAAGAGTTTACGGCATGTGATGTCCCGATGGCGAGATCTGCCGTCACTCCGGCCGGCAGGACGAGAACCGGCTTGCCGAAGGTACCCACACCGGTGTAATCCGTATACCCGTCATCCCCTAAAACGGGAGCTATATCGCCGGAAGACATTGTCTGAGAATACTCCCCATAGAAGGAGGTGGTCTTTTGCAATTCGTCCGGTGAACAGATGGCGGGGAAATAGGAATTATAGCTTACCGTGGAAAGGATGTTGCTGCCCGGAGCAAACAGGTCGACAAAATGATTTCCGTAGTTCGAATACGCCGCCTTCTTTCCGTCCTCCCGGATTGCTCCAATCCTCAGCATATAATCCGAATAACTGCAGTTCGGATATGAGCTAATATTATCCTGATCATGGTTCTCGTTCCCTGCTGCAAAGACAACCAGGATACCGGCTTCTCCCATTGCACGAAGGATTTCATCCAGGTCTTCATAAGACTTGCTCTCAAATCCCCACGAATTCGAACAGACCGTGATATTCACCCCGTTCTTCTTCGCTTTCAGAACATATTGAAACGCGGCGAGCGTATTGAAACGACCATACACCGATTCGCCTTTATCACCTACAACACGAAGCCCCATCAACTGCACCATACCACCGGCCACACCGGCCATGCCAAGGCCGTTGTTCCTCTGAGCCGCGATGATCCCCGCACAGTGCGTTCCGTGCCCCGTTCCATCCTTTAGTTCCTCCGAATCCTCCATGAAATCATAGCCATGTTCACCGAGAAGACCAATATTTCCGGGATTTGTCCACAGACTGTCCTTCAGGTCCTCGTGTGTCGTATCAATCCCTGAGTCGACCACAGCTACCACCGGTTTTTCACCTGTCACCTCGGCTTTATCGGATTTTTCCAAGGCGTAGGCAGTATTCAATGTCGGAAGTGTCTCCGGTGTATATCCACGATTGTCTGCCTGCCGGCCGATGGTGTTCACATTTGCCGACGAATTCAGATGTGTCATATAATTCGCATAGGTATCGTTCATCGTGTAATCTACACTCTCACACCGGATTGGTTCATTCT
>JAFYBS010000122.1 GCA_017540125.1 Eubacterium sp. | reverse complement strand
CCGGTGAGAAACCCACCACGCTGAAAAAGCTTCTGGACCTCCTCTCCGGCGAGATCCATCTGGCCTTCGAGGTCGAGAGAATGGAGCCTCTTTTCAAGGACCAGGAGGAATACGACGAGTTTTTGAAAAAGCACAGCGAGCACGATGTGATCAAGGGAGATCTCGCTTCCTATGAAGGAGATGTTTTCCTCGGTATCGACGCCGGCTCCACGACGACCAAGGTGGCCCTGGTCGGTTCGGAGGGCGAGCTTCTGTATTCATTTTACGACAACAACAACGGAAGTCCCCTGAAAACCACCATCCGCGCCATCCGCGAGATCAAGGAGCTTCTCCCGGACAGCGCGCAGATCGTCCGCTCCTGCTCCACCGGCTACGGCGAAGCACTGATCAAGTCCGCACTGATGTTGGACGAGGGAGAGGTCGAGACCGTATCCCACTACTACGCGGCACATTTTTTTGAACCGAACGTGGATTGTATCCTGGACATCGGCGGACAGGATATGAAGTGTATCAAGATCAAAAATAATTCCGTCGACAGTGTACAGCTGAACGAGGCCTGCTCCTCCGGCTGCGGTTCCTTCATCGAAACCTTCGCCCGGTCTCTGGGACACGATGTAAAGGATTTCGCGAAGATGGCTCTTTTTGCGAAAAACCCCATCGATCTCGGTTCCCGCTGTACCGTATTCATGAACTCCAAAGTCAAGCAGGCGCAGAAGGAAGGTGCCACGGTGGAGGACATCTCCGCCGGTCTGGCGATCTCCGTTATCAAAAATGCCCTGCTGAAGGTCATCAAGCTTACGGACCCGAAGGACCTGGGAACCAATGTGGTTGTCCAGGGCGGAACGTTCTATAACGATGCCGTTCTCCGGAGTTTCGAGCGGGTATCCGGCTGCAAAGCCGTACGTCCGGATATCGCCGGTATCATGGGCGCGTTCGGAGCCGCTCTCATCGCCAGGGAGCACTACGAAAAAGACGATATCACCACGATGCTGTCGCTGGATGATATCATCGGACTTCGGTTTAACTCCACCATGTCCCGCTGCAAAGGATGTACGAACCACTGCCTCCTGACCATCAACCGGTTTTCCGGAGGCCGTCAGTTCATCTCCGGTAACCGTTGCGAACGGGGACTCGGAAGAGAGCGTTCCAACCGGGATGTTCCCAACCTCTATGAATACAAAAACAAGCGCCTGTTTACCCACTATAAACCGCTGTCGCCGGATCAGGCTGTGCGGGGTCTGGTGGGAATTCCGCGCGTTTTAAATATGTATGAAAACTATCCGTTCTGGTTTACCTTTTTCACGGAACTCGGCTATCGTGTGATGCTGTCGCCGGCTTCCTCCCGGGATATCTATTCACTGGGAATCGAGTCCATCCCCAGTGAGTCCGAATGCTATCCCGCCAAACTGGCACACGGACATATCATGTGGCTTTTGAAGCATGATGTTCACTATATCTTCTACCCCTGCGTTCCCTTTGAGCGGAACGAGTTTGAGGGAGCGGGCAACCACTACAACTGCCCCATCGTTACCTCCTATGGGGAGAATATCAAAAATAATGTCGAGGAACTGGCTGATGAATCCATCACCTACCAGAATCCTTTCCTGAGCTTCGAAAGTGAAAAAGCGATCACCAACGAGCTGGTACGATATATCAGCAAAGAAAACGGGATTACCCCTGCCGAAATCCGCGATGCCGCCCACAAGGCATGGCTGGAGCTGCAGGAAACACGTGAGGACATCCGCCGCAAAGGGGAGGAGGTTCTCACCTGGATTGAGGAGCATAACGCCATGGGTATCGTCCTGTCGGGACGTCCCTACCATATCGATCCGGAAATCCATCACGGGATTCCGGAACTGATCACTTCCTACGGAATCGCCGTCCTGTCCGAGGACAGCATCTCCCATATGGCAGAGATCAACCGTCCCACCATCGCGATGGATCAGTGGATGTATCATTCCCGCCTGTACGCGGCAGCCACCTATGTCCGGACAAGGGACGATCTGGAGCTGATCCAGCTGAACTCCTTCGGATGCGGACTGGATGCCGTCACCACGGATCAGGTGAACGATATCCTGACCGGCTCCGGAAAGATCTGTACGGTCCTGAAGATCGACGAGGTAAACAACCTCGGAGCTGCCCGGATCCGTATCCGGTCACTGATCTCAGCGGTCAAGGACCGCAAGCGGAAGGGCTTTGAACGGCAGATTCAGGATGCCGCTTACCATCGGGTTATTTTTACAAAGGAAATGAAAAAGGAATATACGATCCTGGCTCCTCAGATGTCTCCGATCCATTTTGACATCGTGGTGCCGGCGTTGAAGGCCTGCGGCTACAAAATCGAGCAGCTTCCCACGGGAGTAGGCGAGCTGGATTACGGCCTGAAGTATGTCAACAACGATGCCTGCTACCCTTCTCTTCTGGTGGTGGGACAGTTTATGAAAGCACTGCTCTCCGGCAAGTACGACCTTGACCGGACCGCCCTGATCATCACACAGACCGGCGGCGGATGCCGTGCCACCAACTATATCGGCTTTATCCGGAGAGCTTTGAGAAAGGCCGGGATGAGCCAGATACCGGTTATCTCACTGAGTGCCGGCGTCGAATCCAATCCGGGCTTCAACATCGGCTACGGGCTCCTGAAACGCGCTATCCACGCTCTGATCTACGGGGATCTGTTTATGCGTGTGATATACCGGACCCGGCCCTACGAAAAGGTTCCCGGATCGGTCGAGGCTCTTCATCAAAAATGGCTCCCTGCCTGCATCGCGGAGGCCGAGAAGCCCAATCACAGACAGTTTAAGAAAAATATCGAGGGGATCATTCATGATTTTGATACCATCGAGTTGAACGAATCCGAACGTCGTCCGCGGGTCGGTGTGGTAGGAGAAATCCTCGTGAAATACCTTCCGGCGGCAAACAACTACGTGGTCGATCTTCTGGAAAAAGAGGGGGCTGAGGCCGTCGTCCCGGACATGCTGGATTTCTTCATGTACGGAGCCGTCGACAGCGTCTTTCAGGCCGACCATCTGGGACACAGCAAGTCCGGGAAAATCCTCGGTGAGCTGGCCAACTGGGCACTGGAGAAGTATCGGCGGCCGATGATCAAAGTTTTGAAGGAAAGTAAGCGATTCGACGCGCCGCCGGATATCTATACGCTGATCGACTATGCTGCCCCGTTTGTATCACAGGGAAACCAGACCGGTGAGGGGTGGTTTTTGACCGGCGAAATGATCGAGCTTTTGCATTCCGGTGTTCCGAACATCGTCTGCACCCAGCCCTTCGGCTGTCTGCCGAATCATGTCGTCGGAAAAGGTGTTATCAAGCAGCTGAGAAAAGCGTTCCCGGGGGCGAACATCGTTGCGGTGGATTACGATCCGGGGGCAAGTGAGGTGAATCAACTGAATCGGATTAAGCTGATGCTGGCTACGGCCGGGGAACAGATGGAGAAGGAAGCGTAAGATGATATAAGGATGATCGATCCGCATTTTACTCAGGGGTGCGCTTTCGCCCTTCTGACATAGTAAAAAAAGGGCCTGTGGCGTTTGCCACAGGCTCTTTTAATTACTTATGGATGTTTATCAATACATCTTTTTTCTACGCATTACGACGATTCCTACTATAGCGAGGATAGCGATTCCCATTCCTGCGATCGGTACCATCGGATTCATGTCGTCTCCGGTCTCCGGTACTACTGCTGCAAGAGGCACTTTGTCCTCAATAACTGTTGTCGTCTTGGTCTTCGGCTTCGTCGGAGCATTGACTGCGCTCAACGGCGGCTGCTCATCTGTAATGGTAGTGGTATCTTCCGGTCCTGCCGGTCCCTTCGGAACGCTCTCATCCAGTACAAGCAACGGTGTCGGTGTCGGTGATTCAACAACCGGCGGCGGTGTCATACTCGGTGCCGGACTGTCGCTCGGATTCGGACTGTAGCTCGGCATCGGACTCGGACTTGTGCTCGGCAACGGACTCGGGCTTGCGCTCGTGATGACGGTCGGCGGCGTCGGGCTTACACTCGGGCTCGGACTTACGCTCGGACTCGGGCTTACGCTCGGGCTCGGGCTTACACTCGGGCTCGGACTTACACTCGGGCTCGGGCTTACGCTCGGACTCGGACTTACACTCGGGCTCGGGCTTACGCTCGGGCTCGGGCTTACACTCGGGCTCGGGCTTACGCTCGGACTCGGACTCGGGCTGGTGCTCGGACTCGGGCTCGGTGAAGTTTTTACTATTTTATTAGTGAACTCTGTAGCTCCCTCTAATTTAGTGCAATTCGGGTCGTCACCTAAAGCTACTCTTGGCTCTACCCAATACTTCACTATTTTTCCGTTTTCATATGTAACATTAACCCAGATCTTAATATGTCTCGGAGTGGTATCATATGTTATCGCATCATAATCTACTCCTTGAGTATCTGCAGGTCTATATTTCGAATCTTCAGTAATAGTGAACATGTAAGGATAACATTTTGTGTTAGGATATGCAGGCGAATTCTGACCGGTAAAATTCTTTAATTTAAACCGAACTGTTCCCATTGACATTTCAGGCTCAAGTTTTGTAAGGGTAACACTATGCAAATCGGAATAATCAATAAATCCATTTGCTACATCATCTGGAGAGATATTAAACTTAAACTCCGCACCGTCCGGCCAATCTCCTTCATTTTCAAATGCCTTTTTTACATCGATAGAGTAATCAATAAACGGTGCAGTTGAATTAGTGAACTTTGTGGCTCCCTCTCTTTCACTGCACGCTGCAGTACCTACAGCTTCTCTTGGCTCTATCCAGTATTTTACAATTTTTCCTTTATCATACGTAACATTAACCCAGATCTTAATATATCTTGGAGTTGTATCATAGTTTATTATATCATAATCTACTCCTGCATCCGGTTTATAAGTCGAATCTTCAGTGATTTTGAACATATAAGGATAACATTTTGTATTATCATATGTACCCGAATCCCAGCCATGGAAATCCTTCAAATTAAACTTAATTGTTCCCATCGACTTAGTTTCGTTATTTTTTGTAAGGATAACACTCTCCAAATCAGAATAATCCATATATTTATATGCATCTGGTTTGTTTTCATCAGTTATAACTACACCATTTTCATCAATAACCGGAACGATATCAAATTTAAATTTCGCTCCGTTCGGCCAGTTTCCAACAAACTCCTTTGTTACTTCAATAGGATACTCAATAACCGGATTTGTCACTTCGGTCGTCGCACTCGGACTCGGTGACTCATCTACATGCTTATAAACATAATGCCATTCACCGCTGGGATTGTAGAATGAATCACACACAACCCAACCAACACAGGTAGCATCAATCTGAACACTCGCATTCGGTGCGATAACCGTTCCTACGATTCCTTTCAGGTGAACATCAGTCGCATACGGAAGGTTCCAAATGATGTTCTCTGCCTGCTGATCAGTGTCTCCACCACCGGCATCATTCAGTTGTATTTGACTTCCTTTCTCATCCAAAAGCTTATTCAGTCTTCTCAGAGTATAGGAACAGTTTGCCTTCGGAGTCCTATTGGCGTTTCCGTTATCAGCGGCACGAGCCACACGGGTAATTCCGAAAAGATCTTTTCCGGATTCAGCCACCTCTACAGGATCTGTACCCTCTGCCGGAGCCTCTGTTGCTTCCGGTTCAACAACCTCGTCCGTTGTCTCCGGCTCAACAACCTCATCCGTTGTCTCTCCGGACTCCGGAATCGGAGTAACCTCCGATTCATCATTCGGCGCTTTCGTTTCATCGGGATCGTTAGCCGGAGTTTCTGTTGCCTTCGCATCAGAACCATCCGATTTCTTTTCTTCTGTTTCCTCTTTCACATTCTCTGATTTGGGTTTACCATTCTCTTGATCGTTATCATTCGAAGCAGCCCCCTCATACTCGGCAACATTCAAAACGATAACCTGATCACGTTTCTTTTTGATCGTCAGATCCCCATCATTGCATTTTTTGACGAGTTCCGTAGCATCCACAAATACAGTTGTCTTATCAACACCACTGATATCAATTATCTTGTTTTCCAAATCAACAATTGCATCAGGGTCATTGCTACCGACAACCTCCAAGGAGTGAGATTTTGCCTTATTGATCATATTAGTCACAAGGCCCTCAAGTTCCGACTTCTCATGGATTTCAACCTTGACGTTGTTCGCATACTCACCCTCTTTGGGATTCCCTTCATCGCTCGGCTGAACCTTCGTCCAATCCGGTGTCCAAACCGTCACATCCTTGGTCTTCAACTTCCCGCCAAGAATCTCAGCCGCAATAGCCCGCCCCGGATTGTTTGTAAAATTAATGTTGTCAAAATTATAACCGGCGTAATAAGTCTTCGTCGCAAAATTGGAATCCATATGGCCGCCCTGCTTCACACTGTTTGCAACCACACCAAAATTCACGGCATCGTTATTCCCGCTTCCCAGAAACTTAGTATGCTCACTGTTGCTGGCCTGTGTCAGTCCCGTTACAAGAAACACGCCCAACACAAGAACAGCCAGCGCGCCGGATACGCCCAGTATTCTGTTTCTGGTCCTTCTCCTGATTCTTTTCATGGTAGTTCCCTCCTTTTTTCTGCGAACACCACTCATTACGTGAATAGTTTCCGTTTTCTACCCGCCACTCCCTCTGTGTGTCATCAACGACTGCGAGTATACACTTATCCCATTTAGGATCTTCTTCATTATACGACGGCAAATCAGTGAATTCAAGCAAATGTGACGAAAAGCAGAAAAGTGTGATAAAGTGCGTCTGCATGTGATATATTATATTATATTTTGTATAAACAATGTCAATTTGGTTGATTTTTTTTATAATTCTAATCACATCATGTGATCTCCGGAAGCTCATTCAATCTGCCAATCGATGGGTGTGACGCCATTTTTCTGTAGAAAATCATTCGTCTTGCTGAACGGTTTGCTTCCGAAAAACCCGCGATAAGCGGAAAGCGGACTGGGATGCGGGGATTTCAGGATCAGGTGCTTCGGGTTGTCCAGGCGGGCCGCCTTTTCTCCCGCCGGTTTTCCCCACAGAATGAAGACGATGGGACGGTCCTCCCGGTTCACGGCGTCGATGATGGCATCGGTGAAGTGTTCCCAGCCTTTGCCGCGATGGGACATGGCCTGATGAGCGCGCACCGTCAGCACCGTGTTCAGAAGCAGTACCCCCTGCTCCGCCCATTTCGTCAGATACCCGTGATTCGGGATCGTACAACCCAGGTCATCGTGTAACTCCTGATAGATGTTCACCAGAGACGGTGGGATCGTCACCCCCGGCTTCACCGAAAAGCAGAGCCCATGTGCCTGCCCCGGCTCGTGATAGGGGTCCTGCCCCAGGATCACCACCTTCACCCGGTCCGGCGGCGTCAGATTCAACGCCGTAAACATCTCCTCCTGCGGAGGGTAGACGGCTGTCCGCTTGTATTCTTCATCGATAAAGTAATAAAGCTTCCTATAATAATCTTTTGAAAACTCGTCCTTCAGTCTCTCGGTCCATGCCGCGTTCAACTCTGCCATATTCTCACATCAATCCCTTTGTCACTCAGATACTGCTTCAGATCCGCAATCTCCAACTCCTTGAAGTGAAACAGCGACGCCGCCAGTACCGCATCAGCTTTTCCTTCCGTCAATGCTTCATAAAAATGCTCCTTCGTTCCGGCCCCTCCGGAGGCGATCACGGGAACACTTACACATTCGGACACGGCACGCGTCAGCTCGATATCATATCCGTCCTTCGTACCGTCGCAGTCCATACTGGTCAGCAGGATTTCTCCGGCTCCGAGCTGTTCTGCCCGTGCTGCCCACTCGATGGCATCGATCCCCATATCGACCCGGCCGCCATTTTTATATACGGTCCAACCCGAGCCGTCCGCGCGACGCTTGGCATCGATGGCCACTACCACGCACTGGGACCCGAACTTGTCTGCCGCCTCACTGACCAGTTCGGGATTCATGATGGCTGCCGAGTTCACTGCCACCTTGTCCGCGCCTTCCCGCAGAATCATCCGGAAATCCTCTACCGTTCGGATTCCTCCTCCTACCGTAAACGGGATAAACACGCGCTCGGCCACCCGGCGTACCATATCTGCCTTGATCTCCCTGGCGTCACTGGATGCCGTGATGTCCAAAAAAACGAGCTCATCCGCTCCTTCTTTATCATAAGCGGCGCCGACCTCCACCGGATCACCGGCATCGATCAGGTTAACAAAGTTCACACCTTTGACCACACGCCCCTCATTGACATCCAAACAGGGAATCACTCGTTTCGTAAACATTATTATTTTTCTCCATTATCATAGAAATAACTATCATATAGAAATAAAATTCTTCAGGATTTTCAACCCCCACTCGCCGCTCTTCTCGGGATGAAACTGTGTAGCAAAGATATTCCCATGCTCCACTGCAGCATGGAAGGGAATCATATATTCCGCCGTAGCCGCCACATCCTCTTCCCGCTCCGCCTGCAGATAATAGCTGTGTACAAAGTACACGAACGTCCCATCAGGAATACCGGCGAAGAGTTTCGACTCCGGACGGATATGCAAAGCGTTCCATCCGATCTGGGGAATCTTGTATCCCGCCGTATCCGGAAAACGAAACAGCCTTCCGGGGAGCAACGACAATCCCTCCACATCGTGCTCCGACTCCTCACTTCGTTCGAAGAAAAGCTGCATGCCCAGGCATATTCCCATAAAGGGACGGCCTTCGGCCGCGATCTCCCTCAGAGGTTCCGTCAGTCCGTAATGATCCAGGCGTCCCATCGCATCCTCAAAAGCCCCCACTCCGGGCAGGATGATATGATCGGCCTCACGAAACACCGATACATCCCGGGTCAAAACTGCTTTCTCTCCCAGGTGCTCTATCGCCTTCTCGACACTTCGGACATTACCGGCATCGTAATCGACCAGTGCTATCATTTTTCATCTTCCTTAATTTTTTCTTTCCAGGCATCGATGATCTTTTCGAGTTCCACGGTATACTCATGTCGATCCTCGATCTCGTTCATCTCGCGGGCTTCCGTCTCGGTCACACCGAATTCGTTGTACAAATCTCCGGCAATCTTTCCTTCCAGTGCGTTAAACTGGCCGAGAATCTCGTATTTATCCGCCTTATCCCGGTTAGCATCGTAGCTTCGGATTCCTTTCATCAGAGAATCCAGCGATTCCAGATACATTCCCAAGCTATAGTAGTTCTCATAGGAATTGAGCTGTTTCTGCAACTGCATGCAGATACGAACCTTATCCGCCGTCTCGAGATCCTCTTCGGCATCCGGGTTGATCTTCACTCCGCGAACCGATTTATAAGCGTCCTCATACTCCCCTTCGTCGAAGGATTTTTTGGAGTTAAGGAGAGCCGAACGATAGGAAAACGTATTGGATCCCAGGAGCAATGCCACCGCGATAAACGCAAACAGGATCATCACGATACTGGTACCGATCGGGTTGAGCTTACCGACCACCTCGGTGGCAGCCAGCTCTGCCTTCTGCCGTTTTTTCTCTTCTTTGGCCGCCGCTTTTTCTGCGGCAGCTGCTGCCTTATCGGCCGCTTTTTTCTCTTTTTGCTCGGCAGCGACCGCTGCTTTTTCTTCCTTCTCAACTGCCTGGAGTTTTTTCTGCTCCTCCTTGACCTTCTCGCGCTCTTCCTTGGACATGCCTTCCATCTCGCGCTCTTTGGCCTCGATCTCGGCAGTCTGCTCGGTCACGATGTTTCCGAAGATTCGTTTCCAGAAGGATATCTCGCTCTTTTTCTTGACCTTCTTTCTTTTAACCTTCTTTTTCTTCATCGGGCGGGCGACTTCCAGCGTGTCCACGCCGTCATCTTCAGGCGGTTCTTCTTCCATTCCGCCTTCTTCCTCACCGTCATCCAGAAGGGCAAAGGGTTCGTCCGCTCCGGCTGCTTCCGCTGCTGCCAGACGATCCTCTTCATCCAGCTCCGGTTCCAGATCTACCTCAAAATCATCTCCGTCTTCTTCCGGTTCCTCTTCCGGTTCCGGCTCGACATCGGAAAACTCATCGGCAAAAATCTCATCACTCTCATCATTGCTGAACAGTTCATCCGGATCTACCGTATAATCAACCGGTTCTTCTGTCTCTTCTTCCTCTTCTTCTTCCTCCTCCGGTTGTTCCGGTTCTTCCTCATAATCGTCATCCAGCATAGCCAGCAAAGCGTTGATGTCATCGTCCGCCGGCTCTTCGGAATCTCCTTCTCCCGATGGTTCTTCAAGACCCGGTATCAGTTCATCTACATCCAGGGCAACGACCGGTTCTTCTTCCACGTCAAGATCCGGGGCAGGAATCTCCTCCTCCGGTTCTTCTGCGGGTGCTTCTTCTTCTCCGCCGTCGTCACCTGCCGCAAACAGCGCCGCGATCTCATCCGGGCTCAGCTGTTTGTTCGGGTCAACCTCTTCCTCCGGTTCTTCGGCCGGTTCTTCCGCCGGCTCTTCCGCGGGTGCTTCTTCTCCGCCTTCATCACCTGCCGCAAACAGTGCCGCAATTTCATCCGGGCTCAGCTGCTTGTTCGGGTCAACCTCTTCCTCCGGCTCCTCTGCCGGTTCTTCGGCCGGTTCCTCTGCCGGTTCTTCTTCGGCCGGTTCTTCTGCCGCGGCCTCTTCCTCGGTTGCCGCGAACATGGCCGCGATCTCATCCGGGCTCAGCTGTTTGTTCGGATCAAACTCTTCTTCCGGTTCTTCGGCCGGTGCTTCCGCCGGCTCTTCTGCCGCGGCCTCTTCCTCGGTTGCCGCGAACATGGCCGCGATCTCATCCGGGCTCAGCTGCTTGTTCGGGTCAAACTCTTCCTCCGGTTCCTCGGCCGGTTCTTCGGCCGGTTCTTCCACCGGCTCTTCTGCCGGCTCCGGCACAGGTACTTCTTCCGGCTCCATGACCGGCTCAACCACAGGCTCCTCCTGCGGTTCAACAACCGTTTCTTCTGCTGCTTTTGCTGCCTCTTCCGCTTCCATGGCAGCTTGTAACTCAGATCCGGGTGCCGTCGAATCATCTCCGCCGACGATCTCCAACAGCTCGCTCAGCTCATCATCAACGATGAAGCCGTCATCTTCCGGTTCCGGCTCCGAAATCTCAGGCACTTCAGGAATCTCAATCTCCGGCTCAGGCTCAGGAATCTCCGGGATCTCAGGAATCTCAATCTCAGGCTCGGGTTCCGGAATCTCCGGGATCTCAGGAATCTCAACCTCAGGCTCGGGTTCCGGAATCTCCGGCACTTCAGGAATATCAATCTCAGGCTCGGGTTTCGGAATCTCCGGCACCTCAGGAATCTCAACCTCAGGCTCGGGTTCCGGAATCTCCGGCACTTCAGGAATATCAATCTCAGGCTCGGGTTCCGGAACCTCCGGAACTTCAGGAATCTCAATCTCAGGAACTTCCGGCATTACCGGCTCCGGCTCCGAAACCTCAGGAACATCAGGAATCACGGGAGGCTCAGGCTCCGGCTCCGGTTCCGAAACTTCAGGAACCTCCGGCACCTCCGGAATTTCAGGTGTCACAGGAATTTCCGGTTCCGGAGCAACCGGTGATGCTTCCACCGGTGCCTCTTCCACCGGTACCTCTTCCACCGGTACCTCTTCCACCGGCGCTGCTTCCACCTTTGGCTCTTCCTCGACAGGGGCGGCTTTCGCTTTGGCTTCTGCTTTGGCTGCTGCCTTGGCTCTTACCATCTCAATGGCAGACATACCCGATGACGAAGCTGCACTCATCTGTGCCAGCTGATCCAGATAGTTGACCTGCACCTGACCTTCCGTCGCTGCGCAATTCTGACACAGCTCTTCCCCGTCCGGAATCTGCTTGCCGCACTTTCTGCATATCGTCACGAAAACCACCTCCTTTCCCAAAATGATGCCCGGAATGATTGCAAAATCACTCGCCTATGATACGTTTATGAAAAACCAGAAAACGACAATCAAGGAACTCGATGAGTTCCTTGATCAGTGTTTCCCTTATGATAATCTGTCTCATCCTTTTGTATCCAGCAGAACATCGATCTCTCCGATCAGACTTCCAATCTCCGGTTTGGACAACTGCGCATCCGCTCCCAGTCTCTCTCCCTTACGACGCATCTCTTCGTTTACCAAAGACGAGAAAATAACAACCGGAAGACCTACCATACGATCGTCGTTCTTGATCCTCTTGGTGAGATGGTGTCCGTCCATCTGCGGCATCTCGATATCGGTGATGACCATCGAAATATCTTTTCCAACAGCCGCCCCCTCGTTCATCATACGATCCAGCTTGTTCCAAGCCTCCAAACCGTTTGTCGTGGGAATCAGGTGTGTATATCCGGCCTTGATCAGACACTTCTTCAGCATCTCGAGAAGAAGCGGTGAATCCTCTGCCAGAAGAATGGTGTGATCACTTCTCTGGCGCTCACCCATCTCCTCTACCTCGGAAATCTTCAATCCGGTCTCCGGATTGACCTCAGTCACGATCTTCTCGAAATCGAGAACGATGATGATACGGTCATTGATTTTGGTGATACCGGTTGCGATTCCCTTTCCGTTCCGACTGATCGTCGAATCCGGCTTAACGATATTCTGCCAGGAAACGCGGTGAATTCCGAGAACCTCCTGCACATGGAATGCCGTCTGCAGTTTGTTGAAGTTTGTTATGATATACATATCCGTTCCGTTGTCCGGATGAAGAGGTATCGAAAGAGCCTTCGCCAGATCGATGACTGTGATGATCGACTCACGGGGCATGAATATTCCTTCGATAAACTCGTGAGCATTCGGAACCAGGGTCGGCACCTGATACGGGCAAAGCTCACTGATCTTTGCTACATTGATACCATAATGCTGGTTACCTACGATAAACTCGAGAAGCTCAAGCTCATTGGTTCCGCTCTCCAACAAGATCCCAGTTTCTTCTGCTGTTGCCATAATTCTTCTACCTCCGTTTTCCCTTTGATTGAATGCAATAATATTCTATAAGTTGATACTTGCTGACTTGTCTCCCTCGGTGATCGTCAGTACATTTCCCTTTGATCCCTTCTTGTCAGCGTCCAGGTTGAAAATCAGAACCGCCTCTTCCGTTTCCCCGGGTTTTATCTTCGTCATCAGGTAATTCAAACCGCCGTTCGGCAGCAGACTGATGGACGGCAGTACTCTTTCTCCGCCGATATCCAGTTCATAATGAAACGCCCGGTTTGTCAGATTTACCTTCTTTGTTTTTCCGGATGTATTTTTGATCCGGAATGAAACTACATATAAAACCTGTCCCCGCTCGGGAGTGATTGCCACCGAATCATCGCCACCCTCCGGATAGCGATTGGTAAACTTGGAAGACTGATAGGAAAAATCCAATCCGGGTATATCGTACAACTCCGTCAGACTTACCGTAGGCTCCTCTGTCGGTTCCGCCGTTTCCTTCCCGGAATCATCCGGACTGTCCGTAGACTCTGCCGAGTCCGGTTTTTTCGTTTCCTCCGGCTTGTCAGGCTCAGCCGTTTCCTCTGGTTCGCTGACATCCGCTGCCGCTCCGGAAACCGATCCGCCGTCTTCCACACCGTCCTCATCGATATCGTTGCTTACCAGACGAAGAGCGTACTTACTTGAATATCGGAGCAAAACTCCACCGGCGTATTCCGCCACCATGTTTTCCTGCTCCTCCGAGGTGAGCGGATAATCCACACATCCCACCAGCAGCACACATAGGAGCATCGCGATGACAGCCCGTATTCTATTGTATTTCACCGCGCGCCTCCTTTGAAAAACTACGAGTTTACGCTGTTTTCAAGGCTCAACCCCCATCAGCGCACACTCATACGAAAGTATTTTATCACACTTTTTCTCAAATTTCAATCATTTTATGTCCAATTCAAACCAAAATTCCACTCCATTGTCATAATTTTGGACACCGAATGCCTGATTATGGGCTTCCATCACTGCCTTAACGATCGATAAACCGATCCCGTTTCCGCCGTATTCGCGGGTACGGGCCTTGTCCACCTTGTAGAATTTGGTCCAGATTTTCTCCCGATCCTCCTCCGGAATCGGTAAGCCCGTGTTGAATACGCTGACCCGGACCTTCTCCTCCCGTTCCACCGCTTTGATCTCGATCACACCGGATTCCTTCGATACATGATGAAGGGCGTTGCTGATATAATTCGTCAGCACCTCCTCAATCATATATTCATCCGCCCAAACCATGATCGGCGTCTCCTTCGGATGATAGCGAAGCTCCACCTCCTGCTGCTCAAACAAAATCCGGTTAGCTCCTATCACGGAATCCATCACAGCATTCAGATCAAAGTGTTCCAGTTGAACCTGATTCTCCCCGAACTCAAGCTGGTTGAGGCTGAGAAGCCTTTTCACCATCTGATTCATTTTGTCCGATTCGTCGATGATCACCTCGCAGTAGTAGTCCCGGCTTTCCGGATCATCGCTGATGTTCTCCTTCAGCCCCTCTGCGTATCCCTGGATCAAAGCGATCGGTGTCTTCAGCTCATGCGAAACGTTGGCCAGGAACTCCCGCCTCATCTGTTCCTGCTCGGATTTTTTTTCAATATCCTGTTGCAGCTCTATGTTCGCCGTTTTCAGATCGGAGATCGTCTGCTCCAGTTTATCCGAAAGCTCGTTCATACTGTTCCCGAGAACGCCGATCTCATCGTCCCGTTTCACTTCAAACCGGGTGGAAAAATCCAGTCCTCTCATCTCCTGCGCCCATTTCGCCAGATCCATGATCGGACGGGTATAACGGGTAGCGATGAAAAATATCAGGACGATGCTGATGACCGTAACCACGATTCCCGCAATAATCAAAAAACGGTTGGACACCGCCGCGTTTTCCTGAATTCCGGTGAAGTTTGCCCGGATATAAATCCAGTAATCATCCGGCAGGCTGCCGGTCAGTTCGAGATAGTTCGAGCCGATCCTCTCATCATACACTTTGTAAACCGCATAATCCGCCTTCTGCTCGATTTCCTCATAATTCTCCCCCAACTCCTCTCCGAAATACATGGCACGCACATAATTTGCGATAGCACCCTTGGTCACATTTTTCAAACGATTGGTGCCGGTGGGATAGACGTAGTTTATGCTGGCGATGCTTCCGCTCTCATCGGCGGAAACCTGAAAAATATAGAGGGAGACGCCCCGGTTGGCACTCAGAGAATCCAGTGAATCGTAGACCGATTCCACCTCTGAATCCGTCAGCTCCTCCCACAGAAGATTACCTGTTATCGCCGAAGCCTCCGTATACACGCCGCTCATCTGGGATACCTTGGTGCTTTCATAAAAACGCGGAAGCAGAAAAATATTGGCCAGAAAAATACTTACGATTGCCAGGATCAGCATCAGCGATACGATCAGGATCAATCGTATTCGAATCGAATGCTTCACGGTTCCTCCACCTCGAATTTGTATCCCATTCCCCAGATTGTCTTGATGTAGCTTCCGCAGCTTCCCAGCTTGCTCCTCAGCTTCTTGACATGGGTATCGATCGTTCTTGCGTCACCGAAATAATCATAATCCCAAACGTGATTCAGAATTTTTTCACGGGACAATGCAATCCCTTTGTTTTCCATGAAGTAGTCCAGCAGTTCGAACTCCTTGAAGCTGAGCTCTACCGGTTTCCCCTGGATCCGTACTTCATGCGCGGCCTGATCCAGCTCGAGATCTCCGCATTTCACAACCTCCTCCGATCCCGCACCGGAACGTCGCAGCAACGCCTGTACCCGGGCTACCAGGATCTTCGGGCTGAAGGGCTTGGCGATATACTCATCCACTCCCAGTTCAAATCCACGCAGCTCATCGACCTCGGACCCGCGTGCGGTAAGCATGATGATGGGCACTTTGGAATACTGCCGGATTTCCTTGCAGGTTTCCCATCCGTCCATCTTCGGCATCATCACATCGAGGATAACCAGAACGATGTCTTTGTTCTCCATAAAAAGATCGACGGCTTTCTCACCATCCGCCGCCTCCAATACATGAAAATCCTGTTTCACCAAAAAGTCTCTGACGAGCTTGCGCATTCTCTGCTCGTCATCGACCACCAAAATCGTATTGCCACCCATGGGGGATCACTCCTTTCCGTCATCGCCGGCCTCTTCCTCCTCCTCACCGGAGTCGGTCGAGTTTCCTCCTTTCAACGCGTCTTCCCGTTTCTGGAGTTCATCGGACCATTTTTGATACTTATCGATCAGTTCTTCCTCCATTGTAGCCTTATAATTTGTAAAATATGTGAACACCGAGTATTCCATTCGCAGATTGACCACGACAAACCCGATCAGAATGAGAGTACAGGCGATGATCCCAATCTTGAATTTCGTCGTGATCACCCGCTGTCCTTCGTAAAGACGCTTGTATTTTTCCACCTCCAGCGAATGATCCTCCAACGTATCCTTCTCCGTTTTGATGATCTCACGGACCGGGATCGGTGCCAGAGACTTCAGAGGAGCCACTCCGGTCTGATCGATGGTCTCCCTCAGGTCAAACAGAAAACGATATCCCACGATCGAACTGAACAGTTTTTCCTTTACGATTTTGTTGTACAGCTTCAAAGCCGTCTTCCCCTCCGACAGATCCATGGTTTCCTCTGCCTTTCGGATGAACTCGGCTTCCTTTTTCGCGCGATCATAAGCCTCGCGGCTCTCAAAATTCAATTGATCCAGTGAAAAATCTTCCATACTCTACCTCTGCCACATCAGCGATTTCACAGGTTGATATAGTTGATCAAACCCTCCGCTTTGATGATTTTCTGCATGAACTCAGGAAACGCCTGTCCCTGATAGGTTTCATTTTTACTGGTATTGGTGATGACTCCGCTGTCAAAATCGATCTCCACCCGGTCGCCGGCTTCGATCTTTTCCGATGCCTCTTTGCACTCGATGATCGGGAGGCCGATATTGATCGCGTTCCGATAAAAAATCCTGGCAAATGTCTCGGCGATCACACAGCTCACCCCGGACGCTTTGATGGCGATAGGGGCATGCTCTCTGGAGGAACCGCAGCCGAAGTTTTTCGTTGCCACGATGATATCCCCCTGATTGACATTTTTCACAAAATCCGTATCGATGTCCTCCATGCAGTGTGACGCCAGCTCTGCCGGATCCGATGTGTTGAGATAACGAGCCGGAATGATGACATCCGTATCGACATTATCACCGTATTTGAATACTGTCCCTGATGCTTTCATGATTTTCTTTTCTCTCCTTTCTCAGTCCTGCATAAACTCCGACGGTTCACTGATCTTCCCCGTAACGGCACTGGCCGCTGCTACGGCAGGACTGGCCAGGTAAACCTCCGACTCTACATGTCCCATCCGTCCGACAAAATTCCGATTCGTGGTGGACACGGCGCGCTCACCGGCCGCCAGGATCCCCATATGACCTCCCAGACACGGGCCGCAGGTCGGCGTACTCACGATAGCTCCGGCTTTGACAAAGATCTGTGTCAGCCCTTCCTCGATGCACTGAAGATATACGCTCTGCGTGGCGGGAATAACGATACAGCGAACTCCCTTTTTCACCTTCCGGTCCTTCAGGATTTTTGCCGCCGTCCGCATATCCTCGATTCGTCCGTTGGTACAGGAGCCGATGACCACCTGGTCGATGAGGACTTCACCGGCCTCCTTCACGGTTTTGGTATTCTCCGGCAGATGCGGGAAGGAAACCGTCGACTCCAGCGTCGACAGGTCGATCGTGATCGTCTCATCGTATTCCGCATCTTCATCGGCTTCGTATATCGTGTATTTCTTTTTCGAATGCTCTTCCATATAGGCGATGGTCTTTTCATCCACCGGGAAGATTCCGTTTTTGGCTCCGGCTTCGATTGCCATATTCGCTATGGCAAACCGGTCATCCATAGACAGCTCCGACACTCCCTCACCGGTAAACTCCAGGGAGCGATAGAGCGCGCCGTCTACACCAATCTTACCGATCAGGTGGAGGATCACATCCTTACCGCTGACCCACGGTTTCAGGCTCCCCTTGAGTTCTACACGGATAGCCGAAGGAACCTTGAACCATGCCTGTCCGGTAATCATTCCGCATCCCATATCCGTGCTTCCTACTCCTGTAGAAAAAGCCCCCAGTGCCCCATAGGTACAGGTATGGGAATCCGCTCCGATGCAGGTATCCCCCGCTACGATCAATCCCTTCTCCGGCAGGAGGGCATGCTCGATTCCCATCTCGCCCACTTCAAAATAGTTGGTAATCTCCTGCTCCCGCGCATACTCCCGCATGATCTTACACTGCTCGGCCGATTTGATATCCTTGTTCGGAGCAAAGTGATCCGGCACCAGCGCTACCTTGTCTTTATCAAATACCGTATCCTTCTTCAGCTTCGATGCCTCTTTGATCGCCACCGGTCCGGTGATATCATTGGCCAGTACCAGATCCAAATCCGCCATGATCAATTGTCCGGCCTCTACTTTGTCCAGGCCGGCATGGGCAGCCAGAATCTTCTGCGTCATTGTCATTCCCATGTTAGTTTATCCTCCATTCCATGATTATCCATATCTGTCATCAATATCCGGTGGATCCGAATCCGCCGTCGCTGCGTACGGTATCCTCCAGCTCCGCCGCCTCATCAAAATCACCGTAAAAATAAGGTGTGATCACCATCTGCGCGATCCTGTCACCATCCTTTACCACCAGCTCTCTGCTCGAGTGGTTATGCAGAGCCACGATGATCTCCCCCCGGTAATCGCTGTCGATCACTCCGACCTTGTTTGCCGGTGCCAGTCCTTTCTTGCAGGCCAGTCCGCTGCGGGCGTAGATCAACCCTACGCATCCTT
>JAFYBS010000121.1 GCA_017540125.1 Eubacterium sp. | reverse complement strand
GTGATCACCGCTTTTTCGCTGATCCTTCAGATCGGTCTGGCGCTCCTGGTATGCATGGGGATGAGCCTGGGAATCGGGTATTATCTGGACCGGCTGTTCGGAACGAAATTCATCCTGATCATTTTTATGGTGATCGGATTTCTCGCTTCGATACGAAGCATGTTGGTGCTGACCGGGCGATATCGTCCGGGAGAAATGACGGATAAAAAAAAGAAAGATAATGATGACACAAGCGGAGATAAAAAAGTTTCCTGACGGAGGCCGTTCGGCGGAGCCGGATTCTCATCGGCCAGCCGACTCATCAGAATCGACAGTGACGAGGCGGAGAATGCCGGACCTGAGCGGAGCGAAAAAAACACTTCACCAGGTCATACTCGGAATATGGATCCTGGCAGGGATCGTGATGGTTACGGGTGTGTGGTTTGTCGAGTACCCTCTTGCCTATCTGGCCGGAGAGGTGGCCGGCAGCGGGATCGCCACCGGATTGATGTATCACCTGTATCACTGTATCGATGTGGAGTTGGACATCGGTGAAGCAAAGGCGAAAGCGCACAGCAAATGGAACGCGATGATCCGATTGGTGATCGAGATCGCCGCCGTCGCCGGGTGTTGCCTGATCCCGACGATCATCAACCCGATCACTCTTCTGATCGGATTATTTGGTAGAAAAATAGGGGCAATGATGGTGCCTGTATTTTTTGATAAAGAGCGTACCGGTCAAATGACTGAGGAAGACCGGGAGCAGCTTTCAAAATACGGACGTCTCCTGTCAAAAAGGGAGATGGAGGAGTTGTCTGATCCGGATGATCCGGAGCAGACCGGTCAATCGGCCGTAATGAATCTGCCTTTGGCGGAAGACCTCCCTCAGGAGATGGACGAGAAAGGAGAGGATGATGGATAACGTCGATTTTTATGTCCATGGATATCATTCCATTGATATCGGAGGAACGACGGTGTATATCACCACGACACATGTCTGTCTGCTCATCGTGATGGTGGTTCTGATCGTATTCGCGATCGTGGCCAACCGGGCGATCAAAAAGGCGGACCCCACCAAAGCGCCAACCGGATTTGTGAATATCCTGGAGCTTCTGGTCGAGACGGTGGACAACCTCGTTCTGAGCAACATGGGCAGAACCCTGATGCCGAGGTTCCGGAACTACATCGGTGTACTCTTCGGGTTTATCATCGTTTGTAACCTGTCCGGACTTTTTGGACTCCGACCGCCGACGGCAGACTACGGCGTCACTTTGCCACTCGGTGTCACCACATTCGTGATGATCCAGTATCAGGGATTCAAGTGGAATGCGAAGGGCAAGATCAAGGGACTTTTCGAACCGTTCTTCCTATTCCTGCCGGTGAACCTCATCAGTGAGTTTGCGACACCGGTTTCGCTTTCCCTCCGTCTGTTTGCGAATATCCTTTCGGGAACGATGATGATGGCTTTGATCTACGGATTGCTGCCGAAACTCGCCCTGATCGGATGGCCGGCCGCACTGCACGGATATCTGGATGTCTTTGCCGGTGCCCTTCAGGCATACGTATTCGCTATGCTTACCATGGTATTTATTAAAAATGCCACGGATTTGGAAGATTAGCGTAACAAGTTGAAAAAACAAAACCATTGAAAAAACAAGTCGCGTGAGCGGCAGAAAGAGAGGAAACTAAAAATGGAAATGACAGAAGCTATTATCAGAGCAGCATCCGCACTCGGAGCAGGTTTGGCAGTTATCGCCGGTATCGGACCCGGTGTCGGCCAGGGTATCGCAGCCGGCTACGGCGCATCCGCAGTAGGACGTAACCCCGGAGCAAAAGGTGATGTTATGTCTACCATGCTTTTGGGACAGGCCGTTGCCGAGACCACCGGTCTTTACGGTCTGGCAGTAGCGATGATCCTTTTGTTCGCAAACCCGCTGCTTCCGTAATCTCTCCGGAGAGCATGAAGACAAAACAAGTGAAGGAGGGATAATCGTTGGATCCTAGAATATTTGGGTTAGATGCCCAGACATTATTTGATACCTGCATCACATTGATCGCGATGCTGATTCTCTTCATCCTTCTCTCCTATCTTTTGTTCAATCCGGCGAGGAAGCTGATCGAGAAAAGAAAAGAACTGATCAAAGGTCAGTTGGATGAGGCAGCCGAGGCAAAAGAGTCTGCTCTGGCTATGAAAGAGGAGTACGATCAGAAGCTTGCCAAGGTGGATGTTGAATCCGAGGAGATGCTTGCCGAGGCACGTAAAAAAGCAAAAGCGCGTGAGACGGAAATCATCAGCGAAGCAGATGAGGAAGCTCACCGCATCATCACTCGTGCCGAGAAGGAAGCATCGTTAGAGAAGGATAAGGTAAAGGATGAGATCAAGCAGGAAATCGTCCAGGTAGCAACGCAGATGGCCGGTCGGTTCGTGGAGAACTCCATGGATGAGAAGACACAGGCAGCGTTGGTGGATGAGACGTTGAAGGAAATGGGTGATGCGACATGGCAAAGCTAGTATCGAAGGTATACGGTGATGCACTTTTCGAGCTTGCTGTCGAGGAGGACAAGCTGGAATCGATTTGGGAGGAAGTCCGTGTCATATCACAGGCACTGGAGGAGAATCCCGAGTTTCTCCCGACTCTGAAGCACCCGGACATGTCCATGGAGAAAAAGCAGGAACTGCTGAAGGAAGTTTTCGGCAACCGGCTTTCGACGGATGTGATGGGACTGCTCGATGTCATGGTTCGGAAAAATCGTATCGGTGATCTGAACAAAGTTCTGGATTACTTTGAGACCCGGGCGAAGGAAAGACAGAAGATCGGAATCGTGAATGTATACACACCGATCGAGCTTTCTGCCGCGGACAAGAAAAGAGTGGAAGAGCGGGTTCTCGAGGTGACCGATTTTGCATCACTGGAGATGAATTATTTGGTAGATAAACACTTACTCGGCGGCATGGTGATCCGGATCGGAGACCAGGTACTGGACAACAGTATTCGGTCCAAACTGGATGCGATGTCAAGACAGCTGGCGGCAGTCAGACTGTGAGGATATGTCAGGGCCGGCAAAGCCGGGCGTGACAATCCCCAATAATACCCGCCGGGAATCAGAAAGAAGGTGTATAGACAATATGAATTTAAAACCTGAAGAGATCAGTTCGGTGATCAAGGAAGAGATCAAAAAATACAGCACGGAATTCGAAGTGGCTAATGTCGGAACCGTCATTCAGGTTGCAGATGGTATCGCCCGTATCCACGGGTTGGAGAAGGCGATGCAAGGTGAGCTGTTGGAGTTCCCCGGTGAGGTTTACGGTATGGTGCTGAACCTCGAGGAGGACAATGTCGGAGCGGTGCTTCTGGGTAACGCATCCGGAATCGCGGAGGGCGACGTGGTAAAAACCACGGGACGTGTCATGACGGTTCCGGTCGGTGATGCGATGCAGGGGCGTGTTGTCAATGCTCTCGGTCAGCCAATCGACGGCAAAGGACCGATCCACACCGACAAGCTTCGTCCGATCGAGCGTGTGGCGCACGGCGTTATCTCCCGTAAGTCCGTAGATACACCGCTGCAGACCGGTATCAAGGCTATCGATTCGATGGTGCCCATCGGTCGCGGACAACGAGAGCTTATCATCGGTGACCGTCAGACAGGAAAGACGGCGATTGCCATCGACACGATCATCAACCAGAAGGATCAGGACGTGATCTGTATTTATGTTGCCATCGGTCAGAAGGCATCGACTGTGGCAAACCTGGTGAAAACACTGGAAGAATACGGTGCTATGGACTATACCACCGTCGTTGCGGCGACGGCATCCGAGCTGGCACCGCTGCAGTACATCGCACCTTATTCCGGGTGTGCGATGGGTGAGGAATGGATGGAAGCAGGCAAGGATGTCCTGATCATCTACGATGATCTGTCCAAGCACGCGACAGCCTACCGTACCCTGTCACTTCTGTTGAAACGTCCGCCGGGACGTGAGGCATATCCCGGTGATGTCTTCTATCTGCACAGCCGTCTGCTGGAGCGTGCGGCAAAGCTGTCGGATAAACTGGGAGGAGGATCGCTTACCGCCCTTCCGATCATCGAGACACAGGCCGGTGACGTATCGGCATACATTCCGACGAACGTCATCTCCATCACGGACGGTCAGATCTATCTGGAGAC
>JAFYBS010000120.1 GCA_017540125.1 Eubacterium sp. | reverse complement strand
GAGCCGATCCGTACAGCTCACCTACGGCGCAAAATCTTATAAAAATGAAACGGAGGAAAGAAAGATGATGAAAAAAATGACAAAAGCAGGGGCTGTAGCCCTCACACTCGCACTGACGACATCAACACTCGGAGGTGTAGCTCCTACGAAACCCGTGGCGACGGCCAAAGCGGTTTCTGTAGCAGAAACGACACAGGGCTCTAAACCATGGATGATTGACGGTGAATGGATCATCGCGGAAGACACCACGGTAAACGAGAATATCCAAAAGATGATAACGGAGCCATTCATGCATATGGTCGGATCATCCCATCGGGCGATCATGTATCTGGGAAGCCAGGTAACCGCTTCCGGAACCAACCACTGCGTACTGGTCAGCTCCAACCCCGTCGTACCGAACCCGGTATTCAGCTATTCACTGTATTACATCCATGAAGATCCGACCGGAGAATACAAGATTTACAATACAAAATTCCTGGACGAATCAGACTATGCCGACTATTCCGTTATAAAATACGTAAAGCTGAACAAAACCAGTATCAAGATTAAAAAAGGCAAGAAGGTCACGCTCAAGGCGGACTATTTCCCAAAATCAGACGAACCGGCCACCCTCGAGTGGACAACATCTGACAAGAAGATCGCCACCGTCAAAAACGGCGTGATCAATGCTAAGAAAAAAGGAACCTGCTATATCTACTGCAAGATCAAAGGTGTTCCCGAATCAAATACGTACTGTGTTGTCAACGTAAAACGCAACGCTTAAACCAAAGGGATGGCGAAAGCCATCCCTTTTTGGTTGCTATTTTTTTTCTTCTTCCGCCGCTTCGGTTTCCTCCGCTTTTTCTTCTGCAGGCGGCTCCGTTTCTTCCGGAGGTTCCCCTCCGGCGTTCCCTTCGGAACTCTCGCCGGCCGCTTCCGCTTTGTGAAGATCTCCGAAGTGCCCTTCCAGTTTTCGCCGGTTCTTTCGATCCGGATATGTGGGACCGGCTTCAGCATAGATATAGGCTTCGGTTGGCAGACCTTTTTTCTGTAGGTGACGGTCCATACGCTTGGTGACAAACCGATAGATCATCGCAAAGACCGGCACACCGACCAGCATTCCGACGACGCCGAACATGCCGCCGAAGAAGATGATGGAAAACAGGATCCAGAAACTGCCCAGACCGATGGAGTTTCCGAGGATCTTCGGGCTGATGACATTGGCGTCGATCTGCATGTAAACGATGATGACGACGAGCCAGATGAAGGCTTTCATCGGATCGATCACGAGGATCAGCAGGAAGCTCGGGATAATACCGATGAACTGTCCGAAGAAAGGAATCAGGTTGCAGACCGCCAGCAGTACGGAAACCAGTGTCGCGTAGGGGATACCCACGATGGTCATGAACAAAAAGTTCACGATACCGACCAGGATGGAATCGACGATCTTTCCTGTGATGAATTCACCGAATACATGGTGGGTTTCCGAGCAAATCGTCATGATGCGTGTATACCATTTTTCCGAAAAAACCGAAGCAGTAAACTTTTTGGACTGCATCAGGAAGTTTTCTTTGTCGATCAGCAGGTAGATCGCAATGATGATCCCGACGAAAAAGTTGATGATGAACCCGACGGCTCCCATCAGCCCGCTGGTGATCGTGCCGAGGATGTTGGCGTTGCGAAGCAGATCGTTCTGCAGCCAGTTCATCAGCTTGTCGCCGGCACCGTCGACGAATTCCATGACTTTTCCGCCGATGGATGGGTGGTCATTGGCAAAGTTCTGCGCGAAGGCCTCCACATTTTTCCAATAAGTCGGGAAGTTTTTGACGAGGGTGGAAAGCGTTTCGATCAGCTGCGGGATGACCAGTACGAGGATTCCGATCAGGATGGTCAGCAGCAGCAGGATGGAACAGGTCACGGATAATGCTCTCGCAGCGCCCTTCTTTTTCTCGCCGAAGATTTTCAGGAAGATTTTTTTCTCGAAAAACATCATGATCGGGTTCGTCAGATAGGCGATGATCAGGCCGATCCATACCGAGGTGAGGGCACCGATGATCGCGAGGATCGTGTTTGCGATGAGTTCGGCTTTGGTGAAGTATGACGCGACAATCTGAACCAGTGACAGGGAGATGAAGAGCGTCAAACCGATGTAAAAGTACCTTTTTTGTCTTTCATTCAGTCTTTTCACGGGTTTCTCCTTTTTCTTATATAAAAATGATTATATTTTTCTGCTGCAGATATCGTTGCAACAGCAGTTTTCACAATTGGCTTTTCTGGCAGTGCAGACGGCACGTCCGTGAAGTACCATCCGGTGGCAGAAATCGTTGGATTTGTCGGGAGGCAGTACCTTCCGGAGCTGATCCTCTACTTTTTTCGGATCTTTCGAGCCGTCGGTGAGCCCCATGCGGCCGGTGATCCGGATGCAGTGGGTGTCGGTGACGTAGGCCGGCTGACCGTAGACATCGCCGAGGATCAGGTTCGCGCTTTTTCGTCCGACGCCGGGGAGAGCGAGGAGCTCGTCCATGGTGTCGGGGATCCGTCCGGCGTATTTTTCCAAAAGGATTCCCATAGCGGCGCGGATGTCGCGCGCTTTGCCGGGGCCGAGGCCGCAGGGACGGACGATGTCCGTGAGTTCGTCGATGTCGGCATTGGCGATGGATTCCATCGTCGGGTAGGTCGCGAAGAGGTCCTTCGTGACGATGTTCACGCGGGCGTCGGTGCACTGGGCAGACAGGCGGACCGCGATGAGCAGTTGCCAGGGCTCTCGATAGTCCAGGGAGCAGATGGCATCGGGATACTCGGCCTCCAGGCGCTCGATGATGGCCCGGGAACGTTGTTTTTTGGTCATTTAGATGTAATCTCCGTAATTCGGCACCTCGTACTGCGGCATCAGGCGGACGGCCGGAAGGTCGGCGGCCGCTTTGGTTCCCGCGGGTACCGAGCTGATGATAAATGTGTTACCGCTGATGACGGAATCGTGACCGATGACGGTTTCGCCTCCGAGGATGGTGGAGTTCGCGTAGATTGTAACGTTATCCTCGATGGTGGGGTGGCGCTTCACGTCGCGCAGGGCCTGCCCTTTGCGGGTGGAGAGCGCGCCCAGCGTCACGCCCTGATAGAGCTTGACATGGTCACCGATGGTGGTGGTCTCGCCGATCACGACACCGGTTCCGTGGTCGATAAAAAAGTACTCGCCGATGGTGGCACCGGGGTTGATGTCGATTCCGGTGCGGCTGTGGGCGTATTCTGACATGATTCGCGGGATGAAGGGTACGTCCCGTTTGTACAGCTCGTGGGCGACACGGTATACAAAGATGGCGTACAGGCCGGGGTAGGAGATGATGATACTTTCCTTGTCCTTGGCGGCCGGGTCACCGTCGTAGCCGGCATCCACGTCCTTCAGCAGAAGCTCCTGGATCGTGGAAAACTGCAGAAGAATCTCCGAGGCGATTTTCCGGGCACGGATGATGCATGCTTCGGTCGGGTGAACCTCCTCGGCGGCTAAGCCGGGCATACGATCAAAAGAGTCCGATCTATCTTCCTGTTTTTCAGGATTGGATTCGCAGCCGCAATTGCCACTGTTCTGATAGGTGATGGCGGCCGCGATCTGCTCTGCCAGCAGACGCTGAATGTTGTAAAGCCGGTCCTCGGTGTATTCTTCCGGCTTGCGGCCGATCATCTCGACGTCCCAAAAATAACCAGGAAACATAAGCTTTCGGATTTCTTTCAGTAGGGTTATGATGATGCTGCGGTCCGGAAGCCGGCAGCCGGGTCGGCCGCGAAGCAGCTTCTGGTCGCGGTAGTGGCAGGCGATTTGCTCCGCCACGGTGCGGATGGTTTCAAAGTCTCTGGCCATGGTTACTCCTTAATATCTCAATGATTCTCATAGATTCTCAAAAAAGTAATCGATATACTCAAGGATTTCATCTCTGCCCTCGCCGGTTGCTGCCGAGAAGGGGATGACCGGCAACTCATCATCATTCGGAGATTCCTCTTCCGGGGAATCGGTCATTCGCCGGATCTCCTCGGTCAGAGCTTTCCGGATCGTTTGGATATGCCGGTTCTTCTCATTTTTCTTCAGCTTATCCACCTTGGTTGCCACGATCAGCGGGTTGAAGCCGAGGGAGAAGAGCAGGCGGAACTGCTCGATATCCTTCGAGGTCGGATCGTGACGGCTGTCGATCAGTAAAAATACCACCCGGAGCGCCCGGGAGGTTTCCAGATATCGCCGGATCATCGTCATCCACTTCGCCGTGGTCTCCCGCGAGGTTTTCGCATAGCCGTAGCCGGGGAGATCTACCATATATAAGGAAGCGTCATCCGCGACATCCACGTGATAATAATTGATCGTCTGCGTCTTTCCGGGTTCCGATGACGTGCGGGCCAGATTTTTCCGTCCCCAGATGCAGTTCAGCAGGGACGACTTCCCCACGTTCGACCGCCCCCAGAAAGCGATCTCCAATTCCTCATGCTGCGGCAACTCGCTCGTGATCCCGCAGACGGTCTCCAGTTCAACTTTCCTAATCATTTTAGTACCATCTTCTCTTGAGATTCATGGGGAGTTTGCGTCCCGCGCTCAGAATCGTTGGTTGTTACTCCAACACCTCTTTCAGAATCTCATCCACCTTCTCCACATAGTGGATCGCAAGTCCCTCCGTGATCTCATCCTCCAACTCTTCGATGTCCGGCCGGTTCTCTCCCGGCACCATCACGGTATCCATCCCGGCCAGGCGGGCAGCGAGAAGCTTCTCCTTCAGCCCCCCGATGGGAAGCACACGCCCGCGAAGGGTGATCTCGCCGGTCATTGCCGTATGAGAATGAACCCTGCGGCTGGTCACGGCGGAGTAGATCGCCGTAGCCATCGTCACACCGGCCGAGGGACCGTCCTTCGGAACGGCGCCCTCCGGCACGTGTAGATGGAAGTCATGGGTTTTGAAAAATTCTTCTTTGTCCGGCAGCAGAGAGCGAACCAGGGAAAGTGCGATCTCGGCACTTTCCTTCATCACATCGCCCAGCTGGCCGGTGAGCTTCAGGGCTCCTTCGCCCGGCATGGTATTCACTTCGATCTCCAGCGTATCGCCGCCGACCTCTGTCCAGGCCAGACCACGAACGATACCGATATCGTCTTTTTTGTTCGCCGGGTTGTCACGGTATTTTCTTTTTCCCAGAAAATCGGGAAGGTTTTTGTTCGTTACACGGATAGGAAGCTTCAGCGGCTCCGCCGTCTTTCCGGAGTCATCGGAAGAGGTCAGTTTTTTTCGAGGCTTCGTTGTTTCCGGTTCCACTTCCGATATCCGGTCACTCTGATCCTCCAGGATCATCCGGGCGGATTTGCGGCAGATTTTTCCGATCTGACGTTCCAGTTCGCGGACACCGGCTTCCTTTGTATAGCCGGAGATGATCCGGCGGAGAGTGGCATCCGAGATAGTGAGCTGCTTTTTCTTCAAACCGTTTTTCTTCAGCTGTTTACTAACCAAATAGTCTTTTCCGATGTGGAATTTTTCATTCTCTGTATAGCCTGCGATGCGGATGATCTCCATCCTGTCCAGCAGCGGTCTTTCTATCGTATCCGTCGAATTCGCTGTGCAGATAAACAGCACATCCGAGAGGTCAACCGGCATGTCGATGTAGTGATCCCGGAAGTGGACGTTCTGTTCCGGATCCAGGACCTCCAGCAGTGCCGAAGAGGTGTCGCCCCGGTAGTCTTTGCCCACTTTGTCGATCTCATCCAGGAGAATGAGAGGGTTTTTGACCTGTGCCCGCTTCAGGGCCTCGATCAGCCGTCCGGGCAGAGCGCCTACGTATGTCCGGCGGTGTCCGCGGATCTCCGCTTCATCCCGCACGCCGCCGAGGCAGATTCGGATGTAGGGTTTCTCCAGAGCTCTCGCCACCGATTTGGCGATGGAGGTTTTTCAGGTGCCCGGCGGTCCTACCAGGCAGAGGATGGGAGCATCCCCTTGTAATGAGGACGCTTGTTTTTCCCCGGACTTTCCGGTTCCGGATTCCGCCGTCAGTGCGCGAACCGCCAGAAACTCCAGGATTCGTTCCTTGACTTTTTCCAGACCGTAGTGATCCTCTTCCAGAACCTGCTCCGAATGCCGGATGTCATTCCGCTCCTCGCAGGCATGATCCCAGGGTAGGGACAGCAGGTTTTCGATGTAATCCTCCGCCGTGAGATACTCGGCAGAGTTATGAGAGATGTGTTGTAAACGCTGGATCTCTTTGTGGATATTTTCCCGGATTTCATCCGAGCATTCCAACTCGGCAAGCTGCTTTTCAAAGCGTTCCGCGATATCGTCGTCCTCGCCGTCACCGAGCTCACTGCGAATCACACGCATCTGCTCTCGTAAGAAATATTCTTTTTGATTGCGCGACATTTCTTCTTGAAGCTTGTTGCGGTATTCCTCCCGGATCTTGTAGATGTTGACTTCCTCCAGCAGGAATTCGTTCAGAAGCTCATAGCGCCGTTCCAGATCCACACAGTTCAGGATATCCTGGCGTTTGGTGAAATCAAGCGCCACCTGCATGGTGATCACGTCGATCAGGTTGGAGAGGGATTCGGTTTCGCGGATCTTCTCCAGACCGGAGCGGGATGCCCGCGGGTTTTCCGAGAGATACTCCTCATAGACATCACGGAGATTGCGCATCAGCGCTTCGGCTTCTACGCGGGAAAGCGAGCTTTCGTCCGTCCCGATAGATATACAATCCCCAGACAAATATGGTTTTGTCTGGGTGACGGAAAGTAATTTTGCGCGTTCTTTTGTGGAGATCATGACACGGATGACACGATCCTTCAGTTTGACCTCCTGGCGGATTTTTGCCAGGACACCGATTTCGAAGAGATCATGGAATCCGGGCGTATCGACGGAAGAGTCGATCTGTGCCGTGATGAAGACGGTTCCGTCCCCATCCATCGCCTGTCGTACGGCGAGTTTTGAGATCTCACGGTTGATATCCAGATGCACCAGCATTCCCGGAAGCACCACGATGTCACGCAACGGGATGATCGGGAGTGTGTAGTTGATTCCTTCGTTCATGCACTTTCTTCCTCTTGTTTTTCAATAAGCTTGACGGATTGTTCCTCAACAAGCTCGACACCCTTTTTGTCGAGATAACGAGCGGCTCCGGTTCCGTCGATGACATCCTTGGTGATGACGCAGGTGTCGACATCGTCCCGGGAGGGGAGCTCAAACATGGCGTCGATCATTCCGGTTTCCAGGATGGCACGGAGCCCACGCGCTCCGGTTTTTCTCTCGCTGGACAGACGCGCTACCTCGCGAAGAGCATCCTCGTCGTAGGACAGTTTGATGTCATCCAGCTCCATCAGCTTTTTGTATTGTTTGGTGAGAGCATTTTTCGGCTCCACCAGAATTCTCATCAGGGCTTCCTCATCCAGCAGGTCCAGTGACACGGTCACCGGTACACGGCCGATAAACTCGGGGATGAGACCGAACTTGACGAAATCCTCCGGCAGCGCCTGGGCAAACAGCTCGCCGACATTCTGCTCGGTGGGATCGGCGATCTCTGCGCCGAAACCGATGGATTTACGGTCGATCCGGTGGCTGATGATTTTATCCAATCCGTCGAAAGCGCCTCCGCAGATGAAGAGGATGTTTTCCGTGTTGATGTGGAAAAATTCCTGCTGCGGATGTTTCCGTCCGCCCTGCGGCGGAACACTGGCTTCGGTTCCCTCCAGGATTTTCAGGAGAGCCTGCTGTACACCTTCGCCCGATACATCACGGGTGATGGAAACGTTCTCGGCCTTTTTGGTGATCTTGTCGATCTCGTCGATATAGATGATGCCGTGCTCGGCGCGTTCGATGTTGTAGTCGGCGGCCTGGATGATCTTGAGCAGGATGTTTTCCACATCCTCACCCACATAGCCGGCCTCGGTCAGTGTCGTCGCGTCGGCGATGGCAAAGGGGACGTTCAGGATTTTCGCCAGCGTCGGGGCGAGATAGGTTTTTCCGGAACCGGTAGGTCCGACCATCAGGATGTTGCTTTTCTGAAGCTCGACATCCAGATCATGCCCGGACAGGATCCTCTTGTAGTGATTGTATACGGCGACGGACAGAACTTTTTTCGCAGCATCCTGTCCGATGACATATTCATCGAGAAAATCCTTAATCTCCCGTGGCTTGAGAAGGTTGATGGCATCCGGATCGTCGGTTTCCGACTCTCCCATGATGTAATCCTGTTCTTCCTCCTCGAGGATCTCGTTGCACAGGTCGACACATTCATCACATATGAAGATGCCACCCGGCCCGGAGATCAGTTTCGCCACCTGTCGCTCGCTCTTCCCACAGAAGGTGCAGTGGAAGAGTGGATCGTGTCCGCCTCGTTTATCCATAGATTGTTAACTCCTTATTTAATATACATTATTTATCCGTATTTTCCGTATCTTCCCCGTCGTCCGCTTCGGCGCGTGAGGTGATGATCTCATCGATCAGACCGTAGTCCAAAGCCTCTTTGGCGTCCATGAAATTGTCCCGTTCGGTGTCCTCGGCTACCTTCTCCACCGGCTGTCCGGTGTTCTCCGCGAGGATGCGGTTCAGGCGATCCTTGGTCTTCAGGATGTTCTCGGCAACGATCTTGATCTCGGTTGCCTGTCCTCTGGCACCGCCGGAGGGCTGATGGATCATGACCTCGGCGTTGGGAAGGGCATAACGTTTTCCCTTGGCTCCGCTGGAGAGCAAAAATGCACCCATGCTGGCTGCCAGTCCGATGCAGATGGTGGACACGTCGCATTTGACGTAGTTCATCGTATCGTAGATCGCCATTCCTGCCGTGACGGAACCGCCCGGGCTGTTGATATAGAACTGGATATCTTTTTTCGGATCCTCACTTTCGAGGAACAGCATCTGCGCAACCACCAGACTCGCGGTCTGATCCGTTACTTCGTCTCCGAGAAAAATAATCCGCTCCTTCAGAAGTCTGGAATAAATATCGTATGAGCGCTCGCCTCCGCGGCTGGTTTGCTCAATGACGTAAGGTACCAATGGCATGGTTTAGTCCTCCTTTTCTTCCTCAGCCGGCTCATCCTCCTTCTTGGCAGGCTTTACCTCTTTGGCAGAGTCGGCTACGAATTTTGCAGCTTTCTTGACAGCCAGATCCTTTTTGATGTCTTCCTTATCTTTGTCTGTCAGGTTCTTTTTATAATCCTCAACACTCTGACCATACATACCGGCGGTTTCTTTGATCTCTTCTTCGATTTCCGAATCGTCCGGTACGATGTTCTCGGCTTCCACGACGGCTTCCAGGGCGAAGCGGGTCCGGAGTCTGCGCTCGGCCTCCGGTCTCATCTGATCCTTCAGTCGATCCGGAGTCATTCCGGTCATCTCCATATAGGTTCTCGGATCCATCCCCTGCATCTGCAGACGATAGGCGAATTCCTGAGCCAGTGAATCGATGGTATCCTCGACGGCTTCCTCGGGGATGTCCATCTCCGCTGCTTCCGTCAGTTTTTCCACAGCCTCAGCTTCCTTGGCGCGTTCCGCTTCTTCCTTGCGGCGCTCGGTGAGGCTTTTTTTGATGTCATCCTTGTATTCTTTCAGAGTATCGAACTCGGAAACTTCTTCGGCAAACTCGTCGTCCAGTTCCGGCAGTTCCTTCTCCGTGATGGCTTTGATCTTAACTTTGAACAGCGCGGGTTTACCGGCGAGAGAAGGCTGGTGATAGGAGTCGGGGAAGGTGACGTTCACATCGACGTCGTCGCCTATATTTTTCCCGATCAATTGATCCTCGAAGTCATCGATGAAGCTGTGGCTTCCGATGGTCAGGTCGTAGTCCTCGCCTTTGCCTCCCTCGAAGGGCTCATCATCGACGAAGCCTTCGAAATCGATTTTGACGATGTCGTCCGCCTTGACCGCGCGATCGGTTACCTCGACCATACGGCTGTTCTGCTCGCGGATGCGGTCCAGCTCGGCGTTGACGTCGGCAGCCAGTACCTTGACCTCTCGTTTTTCTACCTCGATGCCTTTGTACTCGCCCAGTTTTACTTCCGGTTTGATGGCAACCGTGGCGGTGAATACGAAGGTATCGTCCTCGTTCACCTCTACCATCTCATAGTTCGGATGGGAGATGATGAGGAGATCGGTTTCCTCCAGGACGGCCTCGTAGGCAGGAGGGGCAGCGATGTTGATGGCATCGTCGTCGAAAACGTCCTTTCCGTACATTCTTTCGATCATCTTCCGGGGCACTTTTCCTTTCCGGAAGCCCGGGATGCTGATCTTTTTCTGATTTTTGCGGAAGGCCTTTTCCCTGGCCTCGTTAAACTCCTTGCTTTCGACGGTGATAGTGAAACATGCTCTGTTTCCGTCCAGTTTTTCAACCGTGTAACTCATGTGTGTTCTCCTTTTCGTTTTTTTCTTTATTATAATCTGTATTTCTCAGAAAAATAATCCTCAGTCGATGGCGTGTCCTTTTTCATGGAGGACTTCGACGATCCGGTCAACGTTCTCCCGACACAGCTCGTCCGTTTCGGCCTCGACCATCACGCGGATCAGCGGTTCGGTCCCGCTTTCCCGCAGGAGGAGTCGTCCCCGGTTACCCAGACCGTCGCTTACGGCGTCGGCGGCTTCGATCACATCGGGGTCGGAGAGGGCGGCTTCTTTGTCGGCCACCTTGACATTTTTCAAAAGCTGCGGATAGATGGTCAGTCCCTCGGTCAGCTCGGACATGAGACGGTCGGCATCGATCCAGGCCAGCATGATCATCAGTGAAGTGAGGATTCCGTCACCGGTGACGGCGTGATCTTTAAAAATGATGTGACCGGACTGTTCGCCGCCGATCCGGTAATCATTTTTCTGCATGTTCTCACTGACGTACTTGTCGCCGACGGCGGTGCGCTCGTAGCGGATTCCAAGTTCGTCAAACGCGCGGTAAAGACCGATGTTGCTCATCACAGTGGTGACGACGGTGTTGTCTTTGAGCAGGTCGTATTTTCTCAGATACTGCGAGCACAGATACAGGATGTGGTCACCGTCGATCACACTTCCCTCATCGTCTACCGCGAGGCATCGGTCGGCATCGCCGTCATAGGCAAATCCGATGTCAGCGCCGGTATCGTAGACCAGCTGCTGCAGAAGGTCGATGTGAGTGGAGCCGCAGCCCCGGTTGATGTTGGTTCCCATGGGATCCCGGTTTCTCGCGATCACCTGTGCGCCCAGATCCTCGAAGACCTGTACCGCCAGCTTGTAGGCGGAGCCGTTGGCGAGATCCAGCGCGACGGTTCGTCCCGCGAAGGGAGTTTTGACATCGCCGGAAGGCCTTCCGCTCTCGATGGCTTCCCGTACGGTGGCCTCGAGATAGTCGGCATAAGTGGCTTTTCCCCTGGTGTAATCGTAGCTTTTCCCGATCTTGTCACGGGTGACGAAGGGGATTTCCGGCACGCCTTCATCGATGTATTTTTCTATCTGCTCCTCGACCTCGGGGGAAAGCTTGAATCCCTTTCCGTCGATGATTTTGATCCCGTTGTCAAAGTATGGATTGTGGCTGGCGGATATCATGATCCCGCAGTCAAATCCCTTGCGACGAACCATGTACGAGATACTGGGCGTGGTCGTCACATACATTTCATAGGCGTCGCTGCCGCTGGCGGTCAGGCCGGCGACGAGGGCGTTCTCCAGCATGTAACCCGAGATACGGGTGTCCTTGCCGATCACGATGCGGGCACGGTGGTTTTCCCGTGTGAAAAATGATCCGAGAAACCGGCCTACCTTGTACGCATGCTCGACGGTGAGGGTGACGCCTGCTTCCCCGCGAAAACCGTCGGTACCGAAGTATTTCATAAGACTCTTCTCCTGTTGAAAAAAT
>JAFYBS010000119.1 GCA_017540125.1 Eubacterium sp. | reverse complement strand
TGCTTTTCTTCTTCTCTCGTTTTCATCACCGGCATATCCATCATGCATGAAAAGAAGCCCTGTATCATATCCCTCGATATAATCGGATTTCCGTCTTTCCAGCATTTCTCTGGAATCATCTCTGTCTTTATCAAAGACTCCGCCTCTGACCAGCTGCTCATGGATACAGCCGGCATAGTGAAAGCTTCTGCGGTCAAACACCCTGGCCAGTCCTATCGTGTTCTCCTGAAGCTTTCCGTTCTCATCGGGTGTGAATTGCTTCTGACGGATCTGACCTATCGCCTCAGGATACAGAACGGCCTTTCCCACAAACGAATCAAGGTCACCCTCGAGGAAATACTCATCAGAATCCACAACCATTACCGTATCATATTTCGCTTTCGACACTGCGAAGTTTTTTGCCTTGGCAAAATCTCCGATCCACTCAAACTCATAGATGCTGTCTGTATATCCGGATGCCATTTCGATCGTATCGTCATCTGACCCCGTATCGACTACAACAATCTCAAACCCACAGGGTTTCAGGGCTTCCAAACACTTACGAAGCTTGCCTGATTCATTTTTAGTAATAATACATACGGACAGTATTCTTTCATTCTCTTTTCCGGTCTTCAGATAGTTCCATATTTTCTTTCCGTTATCGCCTATCGGTTTCTCTTTTTTGTATCGAATAACCTCCTCGGCGAAATTCTCTATACCCCAGACACCCTCATCCTCTATGGTCATGCGGTCATCCCATTTTTTATACTCATAATTCTCAGGAATATGGATGTCATCTCTATACCACTCCATCAAAACCGGGAGATGTCTCATACGGCATTCATTCATGGCTATACATCCGTCACCATAAAACCCGTCTGCCATCTTCGCGATATCCATACTGTCTTCCGGGATATTTCCTCCGAGTTCAGCGACCATGCCACGACTGCTGCTTTCGAATTCATCATACATTTTTATGTATTTATCCAAAAGAACATCATCATATCCATCAAGAATCTCTTTTGCCCATGGATCTACAAGCCACATGATTGCGAGATCTTCCCTATATTCATCAAAAATATCGAGAACCTCTGCCGCCTTTTGCAGAGCTTTTTCACCTTGCTCCAAAAGCATACTTCCACTGATAAAGAATACGAGTATCCTTCGAAAGCTTCCATCTTCTTTTCTGATACTCCCCAGCCACTCCTCCGGCATATAAACACAGTCATCATAATATGTGGCAAGCGTCTCCGCGCCGGATCTATCGTATACTTTCCCTGTTTCAGCTGAAACAAACAATACCCGGGTTCTCAAATCAAAATCTGTCAAGGGTGAACCGATACCGGATATCTTATCGGATAAATATGACTTAATGTCATTCTCTAAAATATCCGAAATGCCTTTGGCTCTGATACTATCGGAAATAAACGACTGAAGCATCTCCTCATAGACTTTCTTCATTCCCTCGGACTGGACTATAATATCCGTCGAATATATCATTCCCGGTGACTCAATATAGGATTTGAGTGCCATCCTGGAACGAGCATCCGCATCCACTATCTCACGAACCGTGAAATCCGGTATCATCACTAGGCGATCCGTATACCTGATCAGGTTTTCGGCATAGAAATACGGATGTATGGTAAATCCATCACTATATCCATCGTACGGACACTGTGTGATCACGATATCAGGCCGATGCTTCTCCATATCATAGCTGTCATACGCTGTCAGTTCGACTTCTTCCGGAAAACCATCTGTTTCATATTGTACATCATCCTTGATCACATTCCGATTGTAATCGCGATAATACCAAGGTGCCGGTATTACCGTTACTATGGCATTTTCATCGGATTTTACCGCTTCCCACAGTGTATGAAGTGATTTCCAGCCCTGAACTCTGTAAACTACGAATACAACCTCGGTTTTTCTCTGTTTTTCGGTTATAACTTCTCTGCCGATCGCGTTTCGGAAAAATCCGATTTCATTCTCTCCGGGTGTGTATCTCTCAAGTTCAACCCCGTATTTCTCCCGGATCTCATCCGCGATAGGCCTGTAGTACGGATAGGCATGCCCATAAAAAATATGAACCGGCTTCATATAATTCCCGAAAAAGCTACGCATGATGGAATCATATCCTACGGGAACGGTGACTTCAATTCCCTCAATAGGCATAGCTATCGTTCTGTCATAAAGCTTGTTCGGAAAAACATGCACACCATCCCTTATAAAATACGGGATAGATGTGACACTGTCGCTCGGCTCATCCAGATACATATCACAAAATGCGTCATTGGTCTGCAGCATTTGTATAGACAGTGGTATATTCGAACTCCTGTCAAACTTGATTTCAAGAAGTCTTTCGACGGTCCGTATCCTGTCCTCATAAGCTCTCTCATCAAGCACTCCATCCGTCGGTTCACCGGCCTGACGCCTTTCTATCATTCCCGAAACCGTCTTGAGATAGGCCAAGTTCTTGATAATCTCGATATAGAACGCCCTCTCCTGCTCATCGGAAGGCAGTTCATCAAGAGGAAATATGTCTATCGTACTCTGATACGGAAAACCGAAATGCTTCTCCCATTCCTTTTCTTCACGAATCGGTCTCGGTGTATCCACCCACTTGCGAACAAGGTTGTCATCGTGATTGGTTCTGTAATCCTCAACGCGATGCTCACCCGGCAGCTCACCTCGATCGGATTTATCCTTAAGCGGATTCATATACCTTCTTTTCATCTCGATATCGATATCATCATCCCATGGGATAAAACCACCATATCGGATCGCACCCAACAAGGTTCCGAACGTCACATATGCCTTTCCTCCCACCTCTTCAATCTGTTCCTCCAGAACCTTATAGTCCGTTAACAGATCCTTCCATACCCTTTTCATCATTCCGGGCACAAAAAAATCATCTCTTACCTCATCTAAAAATAATCCCCAATCAGCCTTGTTCCCCATCTGAGTCCTCCACAAACGCTATTTTATCATATTTTACTCCAATATGCAAGTAAAGAGAGGCACCATTACAGTGCCTCTCAATTGCTTTTCTATTCTTATCATCAACCGTTGAGCAGTGAAAGAACTCCCTGCGTACTCTGGTTTGCCGTTGCGAGCATCGATGTTGCTGCCTGCTGAAGGATATTCTCCTTGGAATATCTGGTCATCTCCTCAGCCATATCTGTATCACGGATTCGGCTCTCTGCTGCCTGCAGGTTCTCAGCGGTATTGTCATCCACCTTGATGGTGTACTCAAGACGGTTCTGCTGAGCACCGAGTGTAGATCTCTTCGATGACACGGTATTGATCATCGAGTCAATAAGGTTCAGATATGTAGAGATCGTCGATCCACTCTTTCCTCCGGTAACAGAGAAGGACTTCCATGAAGTCTTGGAGATATTGATCTTGATTCCCTGGTTTGCGTTGGCACCAACCTGCAGATACTGACTGGTATAGTTACCATTAAGAAGGTTCTTCTTATTGAACTGAGTTGTTGTACTAACACGCTCAAACTCAGCAGACAACTGGTTAATCTCATCCTGAATCTTCTGGAAGTCTCCTGAAGAGCTATCAAGTACGGCGGTGTTGGCTGCCTGTACAACCAGCTCACGGGTTCTCTGGAGAATCTGATGCTGTACATCCAGCGCACCCTCTGCTGTCTGGATGGCTGAGATACCGTCCTGTGCGTTGTCTGATGCTCTTGTCAGACCTCTTACCTGCGATCTCATCTTCTCTGAAATTGCAAGTCCTGCTGCGTCATCTGCTGCTTTATTTACTCTGTAACCTGATGCAAGCTTTTCTGTTGCCTTTGCTACATTTCCTCCTACGATGCCAAGCTGTCTGTTAGCGTTCATAGATGTGATATTGTGCTGTACTACCATAATGATTACCTCTCTTTTCTTTCTCTCACAATCCTTGTGAGTGGAATTGGTTTATTCTGTTGTTATCCTTTTTTCTTTACCGGTATTAGGAACATTCCCTTGTTCCTTACACCATATATATCGGAGCGGTCTGAAAATACTTAACCCCTAAAATAATAATTTTTAGAAAAAAGCGAAAAACATCGATTTTTCGGTATGTACAGCCCAATAATAATCATATTTCCACATATTCGGATTGCTTACGCACAAAAAGAAGACCGCCTCCGAAGAGACGGTCTCCTGTACAATAACATCTTAACTTGTGATAACGAATTATCCAAGCAAGGACAGAACGCCCTGGTTCGACTGGTTGGCCTGAGCAAGCATCGATGTTGCAGCCTGCTGAAGGATGTTCTCCTTGGAGAATCTCGTCATCTCCTCAGCCATATCAGTATCACGGATTCGGCTCTCTGCTGCCTGCAGGTTCTCAGCCGTGTTGTCGTCCACCTTGATGGTGTACTCAAGACGGTTCTGCTGAGCACCAAGAGTAGATCTCTTCGAAGATACTGCGTTGATCATCGAGTCTACCTTGTTGAGGTAAGTAGAGATTGTAGATCCGGTCTTTCCTCCTGTTACGGAGAACGACTTCCAAGAAGTCTTGGAGATGTTGATCTTGATTCCCTGGCCTGCGTTAGCGCCTACCTGCAGATACTGGCTGGTGTAGTTACCATCCAACAGGTTCTTCTTGTTGAACTGAGTCGTTGTGCTTACGCGCTCGAACTCAGCAGAAAGCTGGTTGATCTCGTCCTGAATCTTCTGGAAGTCTCCTGAAGAGCTATCAAGTACGGCGGTGTTGGCTGCCTGTACTACCAGCTCACGAGTTCTCTGAAGAATCTGGTGCTGAACATCCAGCGCACCCTCTGCTGTCTGGATAGCAGAAATACCATCCTGTGCGTTGTCCGATGCACGGGTCAGACCACGTACCTGGGAACGCATTTTCTCAGAGATCGAAAGACCTGCTGCGTCATCTGCTGCTTTGTTAACTCTGTAACCTGATGCAAGCTTCTCCGTAGCTTTCTGTACGTTTCCGCCTACGATGCCAAGCTGTCTGTTGGCGTTCATTGATGTGATGTTGTGCTGTACTACCATAATAATACCTCCTTGTATTTACCTGTCAATCCTTTGACAGGGTGCTTTGTTTTTGACACCTTATATATCGGTGCCATGTTTCTATTACTTAACCCCATTTTACAAAATTTTTCGAAAAATTTCAAGTTTTTTTGAAAATATCGAAAAACAACGTTTTTTCGGGGTTCAGTAAACTATTTTTTTTCATTTACGAAGTAGGAATCGCCGGGTTTATGGCGATCTGTCATGTTTCTGGCATAGGTCATAGCCATCTGCTGACTCTTATTGGCAGCCTTGAGCTTCTCTCTTTCCGAAGCTATATACTGCTGGAATCTGTCGTGATTCTTTTTCTCAAGCACCTGGATCTTTGTTCCCAAATCCGTCACTTCTGTTATGAGGACCTTCATACGACTGATTTCTTCCTTATAGGACTCCTGATTCCCCATCAACTCCTGTTCAAGCTTCTTGAATAAGGAATCAAATCCGTCGTCAACCAGATTTAACTCATCAATCTCTTTGCCCTTTTCTTCAAGGACTTCCTCAAACCTGTCAGCATCGACTTCATCCGCACTTAATATTCTTTCCTGCTCACGAGTTTGTTCATATAGTATAGAAAGAATCTCTTTCTTCTTTTTCAGGGAATCGAGCATCATGCTCACATAAGTCCGACTATCTGAACTCGCGCTCATAAAAACCTCCCGACTGTCTTTATCTCTGAGAACCTGCCAAACGCATGACCTCTTTCCATGTATCACGCATTTCCCGGATATACTTCAACGCTTCATCCAGAGTGTCGATATCCTTACGCATGTTTGCCTCGACGAGCTTTCGATAAATATAATCATATATTCTTTCGAAATCCTCCCATACAGGGTACTTTCGATCCAATGTGATTCGAAATTCCGTGATGATATCCTCTGCACGCTTGATATTGTCATGCGCTTTTTGAACATCCCCCTTCTCAATCGCCATCTTAGCGATGTTACAAAACTTGATAGCTCCTTCGTAGAGCATCAGGGTCAGCTCAGCCGGCGAAGCCGTCATGATAGCATTTCTCTGATAGTCGTTCATCCTGTTTTGATTCATGCGCATATCTCCCGTATTTACAATGAACATCCATCCGCCCGGTTTTCCCCGAGCGGATGGAATTCATTTATTCTATGATGAATAATCACATCAACCCAATCCGAAGAGTCCCGACAGAGAACTCTGCTGGCTCTGAAGCTTTGCCATGGCAGACTCCATAGCCGCAAACTTCTTATAATACTGATCTTCCATAGCGGCAATCTTATCATCCCAGCTCTTGAGTTCCTTCTTGTACTTATCAAGATCCTTGTCCATCTGCTTATCATCGTAGAAGGTAAGACCGCTGCTGTACTCCGTGGCCCTCATACGATTGAACATATCATTACGAAGTCCCTCAAAAATATCGGTCAAGGCTTTAATGGTATTCTCAGGATCCTCGGTCAATGCCTTCTTGAGCTTGTCTTTCTCTGCCGAGTACACCTCATCATCGGCATCCCCGTAGATATGGAGAAGACCTCCCTCCTGATAATTCGTCGATGTCATGATGCCGAAGGACGAAAGTGTGTATGTTCTGTCGCCGACCTTGGTCGAAGCCATCATGGAAGACCGCATACCCGACATGATCCCCTCAAGCTTCGAGTCACGACGGAAGAGAGAATCCTTGATCTTTTTCTCCCATTCCTCCACCTCATCATCAGACAGTGCCTTTTTCTCCTCCGCTGTCAGGGGCTCGTACCCCTTTGACGATTCGGCATTGTACTTATCGTGCATCTCTTTCATGAGATCGTTGTACTCTTTAAGCATCTTCTTGATGTCATTGTACACGGCATCTACGTCATTGCTGACGGAAAAGGATACACTCTCGTTCTCAGCCGTCTTCGCTGTCAGGCTGATATTCAGGCCATTGGCACTCACCGTCGCCGAGGAAGAATACAGATCCGCACCGTTCAGGATGATGTGGCTGTCCTTCGCTCCGACGAGCGCCATATCTTCCGGCGCACCGGTCGTCGTATACTTCTTGGTCGCGGAATCATAGGTGACATTTCCCAAACCAAGTCCGTTCAGTGATGTTCCGTCACCGCCGTCCGAGATAGAAAAGGCATTTTTATCACCGGTTTCCTTGCTGCTGAAGAAAAACTTCTTCTGAGTCGTGTCATAGCTGGCATTCAGCCCGGCATTGCGAGCTGCCTTCAGAAAATCATTGACAGTGGTTTCGGAAGTGACGTTCAGCTCGACTGCTTTCTTGCCCTCGGATTTGAAGGTAATCGTCTGATTCTCTGCTACGCCCAGCGCCGTCAGCTTCTGTCCTGTTCCGGTAACATTGGTCTTTCCGCTGGTCAGGAACTGCGCAGAAGCAATCTCCTTGACTTCCATAGTGTAGTTTCCGACTACGGCAGTCGACTGGGCTTCGATCGATGCTTTGGAACTGTCCGATAATGTGGCTTTCTTTACATTATAGCTGGAACTCAGTCTCATCTTACTGAGGGACCCATTGTAGAAGGAAGTAAGCTTTTTGTTCAGATCCTTCCACTGATCCTTCTTCCACTCCAGCTTGGTTTTGTTTCCGGATACCTTTTTCTTCTTCAACTTCTGAGCGTCGACGAGCTGTCCTACCAGAGCCTCGGTGTCCATACCGGTCACCAGACCGCTTAATCTCATTGGCATACGCTCACCCCCTTATCGCTTTTCATCGACGAGGATGCCGGCCATCTCCCACATCTTCTGGAGCATGTCAAGCGACTTCTCCGGCGGGATCTCGCGGATGACCTTATCGGTATCCTTGTCAATCACCTTGATTGACACACGCTTGGTTTCCTTGTGATAGGAGTACTCGCAGCGCGTACGCTCCATAGAACGGTTGGCGCGGTTCGTGGCTTCCTTGATGGATGCCTCGGATGCGACCCTTTCCCGCTCCTCTCTTGCCTGCTCTTCCTGCTGGTTCTCGCCCTGACTTCCGCTGCCGGCATTCTCCTTCCTTACGACAGGAGCCTGCGTAGCCGTCTGGATACCGTTCTCTGCCGTTTTGTACATTGAGTCATAGGACTCGTAGGCCTGCGGCTTCGGACGGTTTTCACGGCTGGCAAAGTCAGAACCAATCCCTTCAATTGCCTCTTTGCTCATAGTTCAACACCTCCATGTGATAGTATGCCCCCTCTGACGAAAGATCCACCCATCCCCGGATGGCTTTCAGCATGACATCCGTGTCGGAAGGCACATAAACTTGTTTTGGCACAGCAAAAACACGAAATCGCTGTGCTGGTTATAGACTTCACTACATATATCGACACGAAAACGGGATACTTAACCCCTTCCGTGAAGATTTTTAAAACTTTTTTCAGCCCAGCAGATCCGCCAGTGCTTTGGGGTCTTTGATGTCGGCCGCCGTAGCGTTTGCCTCCTGTATCTGCTTGTAGATCTCCTGCCGGTAGATGGGTACGGACTTGGGGGCGTTGATACCCAGCTTGACCTGGTCGCCCTTGACCTCCAGCACTGTCACCTCGACGTTATCGTTTATGATGATTGATTCGTTGACTTTTCTAGCAAGTGCTAACATCTATTTTCCTCCGTTCCGGCTCGGCTTTTCACCCAGATGAGAACAGCCGCAACCTGAATTTGACGTTTAGTGAGTTATTTCCCGGCCGCCTCATTTTTTTCCTTAAAGAGGTTATACACCTTGTACTTCACCTCGTAGTCATCGTTCTCAGCGATGATCTGGGCCCCCTTGCAGGTATCGGCATTGATAATGATGGGCGCTTTGAGGTTGACACTCATCTTGGTGATGTCCTCCGGGACGGTCATTGTCAATAGAATCACGAGATTGTCCTCGGTGAGTTCACCAATCCCCTTCAGGAGTTCATCCTCTACCGTCGGATTGTACTCCTCCTTCACCAACCAAGGCTTGATTACCGGCAACGCCAACGTCGGCTCGTCGCAACTCTGGAACCAGGAGATATTGGACTCCTCCTTCTCCTCATCGTAAAGGATCGTATACTGTTTATACTCCTCCAGTCCGATCAATCCACGCTCCAGTGTGATGATCTTCTCCTCGGGCAGTTCCACTTCACCGAAAAACTTTGTCTGAACCCTCATGCTACTATCCTCCGTTTCTCTGTAATTACGCAAAACCACAAGGCTTCCCTGTACCGGTTGTCGTCCTCCTGAGGAGGCTCCCGTCCGTCACATCCCTGTGGTTATGCTTTCCGTCCAATACATACAATCAGTATATCACAATTCCCATAAAAATCCAACAGTTTTTTTGAAGAGCCGTCAGATGAAATCCAGCAGACTCTGCCCCAGTACTTTGCTGGTGGCGTTCAGTGCGGCCTGATACAGAAGGTTACTCTCGGTGAAGTTGATGTAGGCTTCCCCGATATCCGCATCCTCGTTGTCCGATTTCGCCTGATTGGTGTCGATCTCCAGCTCATCGATCTTGTTTTTCGTCATCACCATGCGGTTGTAACGGGATCCGTGATCGGCGAGTGCTACATTGATTTTGTCCTTCGCGCCCTGGATGGTGGTGATCATCGCGCCGAGACTCTTCACCAGGACGGATTTCTGCAGATCCATCTGCGTCTGCAACTGACTCTGCAACTCCTTCAGAGCTTCGATGTTGTCAGCATCGGTCCCTTCGTCGAGATCCTTAATCCTCTTCTCCACCTCATCTATCCTGGTCTCGATGACATCCAGCTCGTTACAGGAGTTTTTGATATCTTCGATACTGCGTCCGACGATGGTCCCCACCGCCTTGTATCCCTCGGTGTTGACCTGCACCGTCTGGCTGAAGTTGATCTGATACTGGATGTTCTGGGGACGTGCCGTGAAGTTGTCGTAGAGGTTTCCGTCATTCAGTTTATCCCTGTCCGTGTTGTAGATCCATTCTTTTCCGTTGCTGTCCTTTGCCTCGCACACGAAGTAATGCTCCGGCCGGATGTCATTTTTATCAAAGTTCTTTTTCTGGTAGGTGATGGCCAGATCCGAACCGCCCCGGATGGTATCGTAGATTGCGTCGCCGAACACCAGCTCACCGGTCTCCGGAACCAACCACACTTCATTATCCGGTGGTTTCAGGTGATCGTTGTAGTGATCCGGTGTCAGCGAAGCCTCGTCCGAGATCTTTTTGATCGTCACCGCCTGGACATGCTCCGTTCCGGATCT
>JAFYBS010000118.1 GCA_017540125.1 Eubacterium sp. | reverse complement strand
TCCGAACTTAAACCGAATAACCCATTTTCCGGGCTTTCTGGAGCGGATCCTAATCTTCCTTCTTCTCGACCCGGTCCGAAAAAACCATCTCCCCTGCCTCTTCGAGTTTTTGAACTTCATCATCGGCCTCTACCTCCTGATCTTCTCCCTGTGCTCCGTATCTCGCATAGTTACGGATTCCTTTCCCCTGACTATCCTCTTCTTTTTTCATAAAAATGCCCCGAACGGCACTTTCGTTTTTTCGATTCTCACTTGCCGGAGAAACGGTTTCGCCGTTCTCCTCTGCCTCCGCCTCTTCTTCCTGTTTGATCTTCAAGGCTCGTTTCAGCTTTACATACTGACGGATATCCCAGATGATGATCACGATCGCCACCAGAATCAGAGCGATCCCACCGGCCAGATACCCCCAGCTCAAACCCAGATTGACCTTCTTTATGATCAGGTCGATACCCAGATATATCACATATCCGCAGGCAAGCAACCGAATCCAGAACCAGGTTTTGAAGCCCTCCGGAATCCCTTCGATCCACTCTTCGGGCTCATTTTTTCTTCTGAACAATCCCACTTTGGTAATCCTTTTAAATGAGTTAGGCCGACGGAGCATCGGCTTCATCGGCCTCCAATTATTTCAGCATTCACCGGGCGGATCGCGCAGCGGCATCCTCGATGGAAAGAGACGATGCTTTTTGCTTTAATCCGTCGAAATCCAGTTCCGCGATCTCCTTCAATTCGTCGTCGGTATACGGAGAAGACTTGACAAAATACTTGTCATAGTCCGCATACGCTTCCGGCGAATCCACAAAAAGATACGGATATAATATCTCCTTGATGCTTCCTCCGAAGTCCTTGTAGTTCCCTTTGATCGAGTTGTAAACCATCATTAAGGCAAACAGAGGGTCACAGTAATGTCCTCCGGACTCGGCCGCGATGGAACCGTCCTGAAGACGCTGCTCCAAGTCATCCCGGAAGTCCGTGGAAACAACCTTAATCTCACCGGCCTTTCCTGCCCGTTCAACTGACTCCAGTGCACCCTCCAACGGCTCACCGCCGCCTCCGGCAACCACCAGGGCATCCAGATCGGGATTGGCACTCATCAGGGCCTCAGTCGCTTTGGAACCTCCATCTGCCGTTGTCCCCGCATACTGCGGTTCAGTCAGAACAACCTGATCATCGGCATGTTCTGAATTCCAATCATCGACAGCCTTTTTATACCCTTCCCATCGTCCCAGCCAGGTAGCATCGCCCTGCTCCCAACCGATCATACCGATCTTCCGGCAACCCTTTTCGATCAGAATGTTGCCAAGTTTTTCTCCGTTTTCCGGCTCGTTTTCGTGAACCGCACCGACATAGTAAGCGGATTCCTTCGCCTGATCATAGATATCGGGAGAATTCTCCTCGCTGATGACCCGGAAAAACTGAGCCAGATATACCTCACTGTCATCACAGGTGTTGATCGCGGAAGCCATCTCGGAATCCGCGGAATTGCAGATAATGATTCCTTTGCATCCTCCCGACACCAGTGTCTCGACCGAAGCTTTGACTTTCTCGGAGACATGTCCCTGATCCACGTACTGAATCTCCACGTCTCCCAACGCTGCGGCTGCCTGATCGAGAATCTTTTTACACTGGGACCCCAACGGATCCGTGGAGCTCCAAATCGAAACGCCGATTTTGATTTTGTCTCCTGCCCCTCCGGAATCCGATGCTCCGCCTTCACTGTCACTTCCGCACCCGGCAAGCATCGACACCGCCAGCATCGTACACAGTACCATGCTGAAAATCCTTTTCCCCCAATTTGCCATAAACTATAACTCCCTTTTGTGTTTCCGATTTCTCAGATTCTCTTCAGATACTCCCCGGTACGCGTATCGATCTGGATTTTGTCTCCCTGATTGACAAAAAGCGGAACTGCAACCTGTGCTCCGGTCTCTACGGTAGCCGGCTTGGTAACGTTCGTTGCCGTATCTCCCTTCACACCGGGCTCTGTCTCGGTAACCTCGAGCTCAGCAAACATCGGCGGCTCGATAGCAAAAATGTTCCCTTTGTAGGAAAGCATTTTTACGTTATCATTTTCCTTGACGAACTTCATGGTGTCACCGACGGCATCCATTGTCAGGGCAATCTGCTCATAAGACTCATTGTCCATGAAGTTGTACATCTCACCGTCGTTATAGAGATACTGCATCTCTTTTTTGTCGATGTGTGCCTGTGGGAACTTCTCGGTCGGACGGAAGGTTTTCTCTACTACACCGCCGTCAACGACATTACGAAGCTTCGTCCGGACGAACGCTGCTCCCTTTCCCGGTTTCACATGCTGAAACTCAACTACCTGATAAACCACACCCTCAATCTCTACGGTCAATCCGTTTCTGAATTCTCCTGCTGAAATCATGATAATCTCCTTTTTCAATCATTTATTATTGCGATTTTCCCGAAAAAACGCCGAAACATGTTTTCTGAGAACGCACAGGTCAATTATACTCCAAAAACACGGAATAATCAAGGCTTTTTTTCCACATGAAGCAGCTTCTCCGCAATTTCCCGCGCGATCTCTTCCTTCTCTCTGCCGTCGGTCACAACCGTGATGTCCGCGGCACTTTCGTAGCTTTGTTTACGGCGTTCCATCAACTCGGAAATATAGCCCACATTCATGTTGCCGGCAAGCAAAGGCCTCGATCCGTCCTTATGCACTCTCCGGTACACGGTCTCCGGCTCGGCGGTCAGAAGTACGATGGTGCCGAAGTTTTTCAGCTTTCGGACATTGATGTCGCGAAGAACCGTCCCGCCTCCGCAGGAAACCACCGACTGCGGGAACGTCCCCAGTTCATCGAGGATATCCGTCTCCACACGGCGAAACTCCTCTTCTCCGTCTTCATCGAATATTTCGGAGATCTGTTTACCGGTCCTCTCCACGATCATGCGGTCCGTATCGATTTCCGGAAGTCCGTAACCACCGGCCAGTTCCTTCGAGATTGACGTTTTGCCCGTCCCCATAAACCCGATCAGGATGATATGTCCCGGATGGGAAAACAGCTTATTGAACGTCGTAAGTACCTCATCCACGCTTCTCTGTCCGGGGGCCGATGCTTTTCCGGCTGAAGCAAACGTCATGCAGGAGCCATACAGTCCTCCGTACAGTCTCGTCACATATCCGTGACGTCCCATCGCCATCGTTGCCACGGGAAAAGAAGAAAAATGTGAGCGGAACCGTCCGGTAGCCACCAGCATCCTTTCCGCTTCCTCTCCGCTGTTTGCCATACAGGCGATTTTCCCCATATCACATCATTCATCCATAGCCTTTTCCAGCTTCCGGACGATGAAATCCTCTTCCGGCATGGATTCAAAATCATGATAGGACCCGACGATCTTCGTCCGGCTGTTCTGGGCCAAAACCACCATCTCCCGAAGCTGCTGTTCGTCCTTCTCCAGCTCGATATCCACATAATCCGCCAGCCCCTGCTCGATGATCATACGGATCGTGCCGAAATAATCAAACCGGTCACCGTTCTCCTCGCCGCCCTCCGCCGTGGATCTCAGTGTTACGATCAGCTGCTTCTCCTCAAGAATGGTGCGCAGCTCCTTGATCACCTCCGGAATTTCCTCCGGATGTCCGGCGAAATAATCCACCCGCCATTCTGCCATGTCAACCTTTAATTCGGCGATCTTTCTGGCCTCCGCCAGGATGCTGAACCACACCTGAGCCACGATGGGAACACAGATGGCCTCCCGTTCCACATTCCTATGCCCTCCGCTCATTTTTCATGCCCCCTTTAATTTTTATCAAGCTTTTCACCGAGCGGGACAGATTCTCAATCCCATCCTCCGTCACTACAATCAGGTCCTCGATCCTCACACCGCCCAGTCCTTCCACATAGACTCCCGGTTCCACCGATACCACCATACCCGGCCGGATCACCGTCTTTTCCTTCGACGAAAATCCCGGTTTTTCATGGATCTTCAAGCCAACCGAATGCCCCAGACTGTGACCGAAATGCTTTCCGTGACCCTGTTCCCGGATAACATCTCTCGCCAGGGCATCGATCTCCCTGCCCGTCATCCCGGGACGAATCCCTGCCAAAGCCGTCTCCTGCGCCTCCTTCACTAACCGGTAAATCGCCTTCAGCTCTTCGGCCGGATCTCCCACTGCGACGGTACGGGTCATGTCCGAACAGTAGCCCTGATACACGCAACCGAAATCCAGCGTCAGCAACTCTCCCTTCTGCAGTTTCCGATCCGTCGGAACGGCATGGGGCATCGCTCCGTGCAGTCCACAAGCCGCGATCGTCTCGAAACTCAGCGCCTCTCCCCCTTCGTCCTTCAGATAGAACTCCAGGCGGGCCGCCACCTGCTTCTCCGTCGTGTTTTCCGGGATCAACGGAGTCGCTTCGTGATAACCGGATACCTGTTTTCCCACGACGCCCAATTCATCCGCGCTCACACCGAAATCCAGCATCAGCCTGGCAAACGCTCTGTCACCGATGGCCTCTGCCTCCCGAATCCGGTCGATCTCCTCCCCGGTTTTCACCTGACGGAGCAGATCCGCTTTATCGCCCAATGGTTTCAACCGGACGTGCTTTTCCAGCCTTTTTTCAAACTTCCGAAAGGACGCTACCGTCATATACAGGTCTTCATATCCCACGCTTCGAATCTTCGGATCCCTGACGGCATCCATGACCGGACGATAGTACCCCTTTTTATCCCACTCAATAACTTCAAAATCCGGGCTCTGCGCGCGGGCCGCAATCGTGTAGCGGGAATCTGTTACAATTCGTCTCCACTCCCCGGTTGCTATCACATACCCTTCTCCACTGAACCCGGACAGATATCGCATCGACGCGGCATCGGTCAAAAGCACCATGTCCACCTTTGCCGCAGCAAGCAGTTCCCGTATCTTCTCAGTCATAGTATCTGATTCTCCTTCAGACCGGTTCTTTTTCTCGGAAAACGTCTCTCCAGCCGAAACCGTTTCAGTGTATGGTAACGCTCCTTTTTGTTCTTCCGGATTTCTCTTCTTGCCTGCTCTTTTTCCTCCAGCTTCGCTTTGATTTTTGCCCGGTACTCACTCAAAACGATATTCTCCAGCTTTCTTTTGATCACAATCTGGATTTCTTCTCTTTTGTTGATAGGCGAAACCAGATAATTTTTCATACCGATTTTTTTCGCCCCGAATATATCCGTAAACAACTGATCTCCGATAAACACCGTATTGTTAAGATTGGTATTCATCAGTTCCATCGCGTAATAATACCCTTTGGCAGCCGGTTTATGCGCGTTAAAAATGCTGTGAACTCCGATGTCTTCGTTAAAAAGATTGACCCGGTGTTTTTTGTTGTTCGAGATCAGGCAACACTCAAACCCGATTTTCCGCAGTCGCAAAAATAACCCCTTGGCACGATCGTCTGCCATCTCACCGTGTTTCACCAGCGTGTTGTCGATATCAAAAAGAAGACCGCGATAGCCGTCGCGATATAATTTTTCATAATCGATATCATAGGTGGACTCCACGGTTTCGTCCGGGAAATACTTTTCAAACATAACTTCAAGCCTTTACTGTCAAAAGATGGATAATAAACTGTTCCGCGTTTCTTCCGGAATAACCGCCGTTGCGAAGACTCCAGACATTGGCCTGCGCCAGCAGCTCTTCCTTCTCCAGGGTGATCCCCGCCCCCTTCGCCAATTCCGTTACAATCTGATCGTACAGATTCTTGCTCGGCTTATCAAAGCTGATCGTAACTCCGAAACGGGCCGCAAGGGACAATTTTTCCTGCATCGTATCGGAATGATGCACCTCATCCTGAGTCATATCGGAACGATCCGACCAGGTTTCACGGATCAGGTGCCGACGGTTCGAGGTGGCGTAAATCAGGACGTTTTCAGGACGAACCTCCATGCCCCCCTCGATCACCGCTTTGAGGTATTTATAATCCGTCTCAAACTCCTCGAAGGACAGATCATCCATGTATATGATAAACCGATAATTCCGATTCTTCACCTGCGCGATCACGGAATTCAACTCCTGGAACTGATGCTTGTATATCTCGATCAGACGCAGCCCCCGGTCATAATACCGATTCAGGATTGCTTTGATACAAGTCGATTTTCCGGTTCCGGCATCTCCGTACAACAGAACATTGTTTGCCGGACGTCCCTCCACAAAAGCCTCCGTATTCTCAATCAGACGTTCCTTCTGACTCTCATATCCCACCAGATAGGACAGCGTCACATCCGAGGTGTGCGTGATCGGCTCAATCTGCATGGAGCTCTCGCTGCCGAGGATACGAAAGGCTTTGTTCAGTCCGAATTTACCCACACCGTAACGACGGTAAAACTCCGTCACAATCCGGAAAAAATCATCTCCGTTTTTCGCCTCATCCAACTCCTCCCGCAGGAGTTTCACCTTGTCGCTGACACTCTTATTATAGGTGTTAACATCCTTATGCATTGACGTATAATGCGACAACAGCGTAAAGCAATCGGTTCCGATCACACTCTCCGCTTTCGCAAAGTCATAATTATAAATCCTGTAAAAATTCAGCATATCATTTTTCACGATGAGATTAACCGATGCGCCATCTGCCGCGCCCACCATCTCGCACAGAATGCTGAAAGGATTCTCATCCGTCGCCAACAGAAATGCCACATACGATTTCCACAGATTTTCAGTAAACCCGTACTTCGTCGCAACTTCCAACAGATGATGAATCTCATCGTTTACCTCCGCCTGAGGATTTCTCCCCGACGCGGGATTGCTCTCATATCCTTTGATTATTTCGCTGATCCTCGCCAGTATCGTTCCCTTTCTGGAACCGTTATACATAATCAGCGAACTGACATACTGATATAACCTATCCATTTTGAACCGCCTTTACAGATCCTCAAGATCGATGCAGTTGATATTGTCCATATTACCCGCCATCGCCGAAAGATCCTGCGCAAATCCGGACTTGGAAAACAGGTAATAATAATCCACTTCCTTGCCAAGCTGTCCGGTATAATCCAACAGCTCCTCGAAATCCTTCATCGACATCGGCTTGTTGCTCCACTTGCAGTTTCCAACCACGATCTTTCCGTTTTCACTGCGGGAAACCAGCGGAATAAATCCAGTCTTTCCATACAGGCTGCCGAAGTTTCCGAACTTCTCCGGCAAACGGTCGTACCGGCTCATCAGATCCATAAACTCACGGCAGACTTTGATATATGCCTTCTCCATCAACTCGCCCAGATGATCCTTGATATGCTTCGCGAAGAACTCATCCGGTGTCAGGATCGTCAGATCGGACAGATTCGGGTAGATCAGCTTGAAATAAAACTCCAGCAAAGAATCGGTAATCCCGTACAATCCCTTCTGAACCGCATCTCTCTTATCCGGTTCAAACGAAAAAATCTTCGATGCCACATCCAGCTGAATCAGGTTTTTGATGTACACGGAAATCTTCGCCCGTGAAAATCCGGTCCGGTTGTACAGATAATTCAGCTTCGGAACGTCCTCCGCCAGCACGGACAGGATCGTGTTATAGAAAGGAAGCTCCCTCAGTACCGTCTTCAAAAACCGGGAGGCCTCTTTTCTCAAAAGGGCATGCTCGTCCAGGAACAGCCGGATGATATTTTTCTTCAGAGACTCCTTCGGATTCCAGAGGTCCAGATACTCCGGCACACCGCCCAGGACCGCATAGATGGAGATGATCTCCTCCGTCGAACAGTTCGGGAAGCGATCCACCATCTCCATGAAAGAGAACTCTCTCAGCTTGATCAGAACCGAAACCTCTCCGATCAGCTCCGGTGCCTCC
>JAFYBS010000117.1 GCA_017540125.1 Eubacterium sp. | reverse complement strand
GCCGGCGCAACCATGTGATCGGGTTCGGCGGACGGGTGATGGGACAGGGAGAACCGAAGTATCTGAATACAAGGGATACGATGGTTTTTGATAAAAGCAGGAACCTTTTCGGGATCAATTACATTCACGGAAAGTTGCCGGACGGACTGATCCTGTGTGAAGGCTATATGGATGTGATCGCTTTGCACCAGGCCGGCTTTACCAATGCGGTAGCAGCCCTGGGGACGGCTTTTACTTCCCAGCATGCCTCACTGATACGTCGACTTACCGAACAGGTGTATGTTTGCTTTGACAGCGACGGGCCCGGAAGGCAGGCGGCGATGAAAGCCCTTCCCCTCCTGAAAAAGGAAGGGATCCGGCCAAGAGTGATCGATCTGAGTCCGCACAAGGATCCGGATGAGTTTATCAAAGCTCTTTCCGCAGAGGATTTTTCCAAACGAATGAAGGATGCGAAGATCGCATTTTTCTTCGAAATCGGCGTGATCGCCGAGAAATATCAGATGGATAATCCGGAAGAGAAGACCCTGTTTATGAACGAGGCGGCGGATCGGGTTCTGACTTTTGAGGATGAGGTGGAACGAACCAATTATATCGAGGCTTTTTCCCGGGAATATAGGGTGAGAAGCGAGGACTTCCGGTCCTTGGTGATCAAACGCAGTGCCAGGATGGCCGGTCGTACGGTTCGGGAAAAAACACCGGACCGTGATCCGAAAAGCTTTCCTGTCTATGAGGATGCGGTGACGGGAGGGCAGGGAATCCTGTTGACATGGCTTTGCGAGCACCCGGATCAATTGGGAAAGGTTGCCGTATATGTTACTGTGGATGATTTTGTCGACGAACCGTATCACCGGGTGGCTGGGCTGGTCTATGATCAGATTGAAAAAAACGGATCCGTCGATGCTGCCGGAATTGTGTCCCAGTTTGAAAATGTGGAAGAACAATCCATGGTAGCGGGTATTTTTCATAAGGAAGTAGAGGCCGGAGAGCAAAATCGAGCCATCAGTGATGTGATCCGCGGGATACTGAAGCGGTCGCTGGAACATCGAAGTGCAAGGGCTACAGATATAAATGAGGTCCAGTCACTTTTATCAGATAAAAAGAAACTGGAACAGTTAAAAGTTGAGCTCTGATCAGTTAGGAGGAAGTTGTGAGAAAAGAAAGAGAAAGAGAAGAAGTATTGGATGAAGCGGCAGAGATGGAGGTAATGAAGGGCGTTATCGACGATTTGATCGAAAAATCAAAAAGAGCGGATAATAACGCACTTTCCGTTGCTGAAATCGAAGACATTCTGGTAAAAAAGAATGCCAATTTTGACGAAGAAAAGAAGGATCGGCTGTACGAAGCGCTCGACAATGCCGGGATCACCATCATGGTGGAGGATGATGAACCGGAGGATGACAAGATCATGTCGGATGTGGATGACGAACCGACCGAGGAAGAGCTGGAGAACATCGAGCTTTCCGTGCCCGAGGGAGTCAGTATCGAGGATCCGGTGAGAATGTACCTGAAGGAGATCGGTAAGGTTCCCCTTCTGTCTGCCGAAGAAGAAAAAGAACTGGCCATGCGCATGGAAACCGGTGACGAAGAGGCGAAAAAACGTCTGGCCGCAGCCAATCTGCGTCTGGTGGTAAGTATCGCCAAACGGTACGTCGGTCGTGGAATGCTGTTTCTCGATCTGATCCAGGAGGGGAACCTGGGACTGATCAAGGCAGTTGAAAAGTTTGATTATAAAAAAGGATACAAGTTTTCTACGTATGCAACCTGGTGGATTCGACAGGCCATCACGCGTGCTATCGCGGATCAGGCCCGTACCATCCGTATTCCGGTCCATATGGTGGAAACCATCAACAAGCTGATCCGTGTTCAGCGTCAGCTTTTGCAGGAACTTGGAAGAGAGCCTTATCCGGAAGAGATTGCGGAGAAGATGAATCTTCCTGTGGATCGTGTTCGTGAGATTCAGAAGATTTCCCAGGAACCGGTTTCTCTGGAGACTCCGATCGGTGAGGAGGAGGATTCTCATCTGGGCGATTTCATCCAGGATGATAATGTTCCGGTTCCGGCTGAAGCAGCTGCGGAAACGATGTTGAAGGAACAGTTGGATGAGGTTCTGAAAACACTGACGGAGCGTGAAAAAAAAGTTCTGCGTCTGAGATTCGGTTTGGATGATCAGAGAGCGCGCACCCTGGAAGAAGTAGGAAAAGAGTTTGATGTTACGAGAGAGCGAATCCGGCAGATCGAGGCAAAAGCGTTGCGTAAGCTGAGACATCCGAGCCGATCCAGAAAACTGAAGGATTATCTGGAGTAAAACATGAAAAACAATCTATCAATTCGAATGAAAATGAATGCCTCCTTAGTACCGGATGGGGCCAGGGTGGCGGATATCGGATGCGATCATGGATATGTGGCTATCTGGCTGGCAAAGGAGAAGGGATGTCCTCTGGTGATTGCCACGGACGTTAAGGAGGGACCGCTTCGCCGGGCTGAGAAGAATATAAGGTTGGCAAATCTGGAGGATACGATCGAAACGAGGCTGGGGGATGGATTGTCCGTTCTGGAACCGCGTGAGGTAGATACTGTGCTGGTCGCCGGGATGGGTGGAATGACCATCTGTGAGATGCTATCGGGGGAACCCGGTGTTCTTTCGAATATCGGGACACTGATCCTGCAACCGCAGTCAGATGTGGAGGAGGTACGCAGGCATCTACATAAGCTGGGATATTTTATCGACAAAGAATCCATCTGTATGGAGGATGGAAAGTATTACTTTGCGATTCGTGCCTGTCAGGGCGAGGAGGAGATTCCTTACACCGATACGGAGTATCGATTCAGTCGTCTTCTGGCCGAGGAGGGAGGAAGCGTCTATCGTTCCTTTATGAGGCAGATGACAGATAAGCTTTCTTCTCTTTTGGATACGCTGGAATTGCCCGGATTGGAGTTGGGAGAGCAGGCGAAAGAACGAAAGAAAACACTGCAGACGGAGCTTCAGGAGTTGAGAAAACAGTTCTGAGAAAAGTATATTACAGATAGGGGAAAATGCCTATGATTGTAAAACTGGAAGGTAAAGAAATTGAAGTTTCAGAGGGGACGACTCTGAAGGAGTTGGCGGACCGGTACTCCGATAATTATCCGAGTCCGTTGGTCATGGCTAAAGTAAACGGAACGGTTCAGGAGTTCTACCATACGGTGGAGCCCGATTCGTATATTCACATGTGTACCGTTTCGGACAACGACGGAATGCGGGTATATGAGCGTGGCATCACGATGATGGTACTGAAAGCGGTGTATGAGATTTTGCCACCCGAAATTCTGGAAGAAGTCCGTGTGGAGTTTACCCTGTATACCGGACATTTTTGCCGGTTGCTCGGTATGGTGGATCTGGATCAAAAGCTTTTGAAAAAAATCGAGAAAAAAATGCGGGAATATGTGGAACAGGACATCCCGTTTATCAAAAAAGTGATCCGGACCAGAGACGGAGTGGCTCTTTTTGATTCTCTCCATATGGAGTCCAAAAGTCTGCTGACAAAGTATCGCAGAAACTCCCGGATGACAGTCTATGAGCTGGATGGTTACACGGATTATTATTTCGGAGCGATGCCTTACAGCACCGGTGTGTTGAAGGATTTCGGACTTCGTTTGTATATGGATGGATTTGTTTTTATCCTTCCCAGTCGACATGAGCCGACCACGGTTCAAAGATTCGATGTCAGTAAAAAACTGTTCTATACGATGCAGTATACCAATGACTGGATCGAAATGATGGGTGTCTCTACCGTGGGAGAACTGAACGAGGTGATCGTCAAGGGAGATTTCCGGGAGCTGATGAGTACCCAGGAGGCACTTCATGAGAAAAAGATCGGCGACATCGCTGAAGAGATCGTAAAGACAAAGTCCCGTATTGTAACGATTGCCGGCCCTTCTTCATCGGGAAAGACGACATTTTCTTACCGGCTTTCCACCCAGTTGAAAACGCTGGGAGTGAATCCTCACCCTATCGGTCTGGATGATTATTTTGTCAACCGCGAGTATACGCCGAAGGATGAAACCGGTGCTTATAATTTTGAGTGCATTGAAGCTATCGATACGGAGCAGTTTCAGAAGGATATGATGCGTCTGCTGCAGGGAGAGGAGGTACAGCTTCCTACTTATAATTTCATTACAGGCATGCGGCAGTACGATAAACCTTTTATGAAAATCGGCAAGGATGATATTCTGGTTATCGAGGGAATTCACGGTTTGAATGATAAATTGACCCAGGGAATTCCGGAGGGTGAAAAATACAAGATTTATATCAGTGCTCTCACGACTTTGAACCTGGATGCTCATAACCGGATTCCGACGACGGATGGTCGTTTGATCCGCCGTATCATCCGGGATGCCAGGACCAGAGGTAATACCGCGCAGAAAACCATCTCCATGTGGGAGAGTGTCCGACGCGGTGAGGAGGAGAACATTTTTCCGTTCCAGGAACGCGCGGATGTGATATTCAATTCGGCATTGATTTATGAATTGGCAGCGATGAAGCTTTACGCGGATCCGGTTCTTTTCCAGGTGCCGAGGGATAGCGAGGAGTTTTCCGAAGCACAACGTCTTTTGAAGTT
>JAFYBS010000116.1 GCA_017540125.1 Eubacterium sp. | reverse complement strand
CCATGATGGTGAACAACGCCGACTGGCTGATGGACTTGAATTATATCGAACTGCTCCGCGAGGTGGGCGCACACTTCACGGTAAATCGTATGCTGACAGCAGAGTGCTACAAACAGCGCATGGAGAAGGGACTCAGCTTCCTGGAGTTCAACTATATGATCATGCAGGCGTATGACTTCTATCGTCTGTATCAGGACTACGGCTGCAACCTGGAGTTCGGCGGCGACGACCAGTGGTCCAACATGTTGGCCGGCACGGAACTGATCCGCCGGAAGCTCGGGAAAAATGCCTGCGCCATGACGATCCAGCTCCTCCTGAATTCCGAGGGCAAAAAAATGGGCAAAACCGCGAAGGGAGCGGTATGGCTGGATGCGGAGAAGACCTCACCCTTTGAGTTCTTCCAGTACTGGAGGAATGTCGATGACGCGGATGTCATCAAGTGTCTGAAGATGCTGACATTTTTACCGTTATCCGAGATCGAGCCGATGGAAGCCTGGGAGGGCCAGCAGCTGAACGAGGCGAAGGAGATCCTGGCCTACGAGCTGACGAAGATGATCCATGGTGAAGAGGAAGCGGAGAAGGCGAAGGAAAGTGCAAAGTCTCTTTTTGCCGGCGGGGCAGGTGCTGCTCCGGTGGATATGCCGACCTATACCATCTCAGAGGATATCGTGACGGACGGACAGGTGGGACTGCTGAATCTGTTGACAGCCTGCGGTCTGACGAACAGCAACGGTGATGCGAGACGGGCTATCGTCAACGACGGTGCTATCTCCATCGATGGTGAGAAAGTGACAGATCCGAAGCACATGATCACGGTAGCTGACATCCCGGCAGACGGGATCGTGATCAAGAAGGGAAAGAAGCATTTTCGTAAGATCGTTACTTCCTGATAAAAAGATAAGAAAGAGTTCAGAGACTCCGTTTGATGACATACGGGGTCTCTTTTTCCGAAAATGATAAAAGGAACCACGCATGCGCGGTATGAAAGGAATCATATGAAGTATTGTCCAAAGTGTGGAAATTCCATGGGGGATGACTTTAAGTTCTGCCCCAAATGCGGTGCTACGAGCCATTTTTCCGGAACGGGAAATCAGGCCGGTGGTCCGGTTGGACCGGGATCCGAAAGCACTGCGCCAAACAAAGGCAAGGGGAAGATCGCGGCGATCATTTCCGTAATTGCTGCAGTGGTTGCCATTGTTTGCGTTACGCTGATTATTGTGCTCAAGTCCTCCGACGGAAGCGGGTCCGATTCGCAGGAACAACTGGCAGCCAATACAAACGGGGCACAGTCACAGGCCGCGCCGCAGGGCAGTTCCGAAACAGGGGATGCTGAAGTGACTCCGGAGGCGACTGAGACAGCAGCCCCGACAGAGACACCGGAGCCGACTCCTACACCGGAACCGAAAAAACCGGCCAGAAAGGTTATTCCCGGCTTGCTGAACTATGACAAGGATTCTATCGTCGGCAAACAAACAAAACTGGAAAAAGGGTATGCGAAGTGTGCCTATTATTTTGAAACAAATCGATTATCGCGCAGTAATAACAGTCACAATTACGGAAAAAATGAAGGCGTGGGAGAGTTCAGGGGCGGCGGAATGCCGGAGTTGTTTTTCAACGGATATGTATACAGTATAAAAGGAAAAAGACCGAGGATCATTCACAGCCTTCCCGCTTCGAAAGGTAATTGGTGGTCGTACAACAAGAAACGAAAGATCTTCTTTAACTATAACACCTCCGGCTGGGATGGTGGATATGTCTGGAAGGTTAAGGGAAAGAGAAACCGGTTACTGTATGGTTTCCGGTGTGAGCACAATGAAAACCGGGACTGCTATCTGATCAAAGGCGGAAGAAAGAGAAAGATCAGCGCAAAAACCTTTGAGAAATATGAAAAAAAAGTTAATCACAATTTTGAAGGAAAAAACTGGGTTGAGCTCGGCGTGTTCGGGAGTACCAGGACGCAGATAATCAGCAATTTACACACCCTTGCCGGAGATCATCCGGTGGTATATGACATATACACGGACTGCGTTAAGTCAATTTCATTTCCGAAAAATGTGTTAAAAATCCAGGCCAGAGGGAAGCATAAGTTTGAGAAATTCCGTTACAAGAGTTCCAAGAACAAGTGGGTGACAGAGAGTACGGATTATCACTCGATATCTCTGCCCCTGGCGAAGAACTGTCTGTTCACGGTGAACAGTGTCGGATCCAGAGGGGGAAAAAGGATATATGTCATGGGAAGCGTGAAGGGCCGTGTCTCACTGAAAAGGTACCGATGGAAGTATCACCTGAAAGGAGCACGAATGGCAATCGGTATCGCCGGGTTGAGCGTGTATGTTCGAAATAACAAAGTAGTCAGGGTAAACCTGATGTTTTCCTGATCATTTTTTCTTGCCATTTATCAGAATGTATGGTAGACTACTTTACGAAAATAGGAGTAAATTTAAGGAGAATAGTATATGAGTAAGCACATAGCGGTAATCTACGGTGGAAAGTCGTCCGAGCACGATATCTCGTGCATCTCGGCGGCGAATATCATGAAAAAGCTGGATCGTGAAAAGTACGAGGTTCATGCGATCGGGATCACGAAGGAGGGTTCCTGGCGGTATCTGGGACCGGTGCCGGATCCGGAGCTGGTGGATGAGATCGCGAACGATGAAGCGATCGAGGCCTGCGAGGCGCGCGTGGCAGTGTCCATGGACCGGGAGAGCCGGGGCTTCATCGTACGACAGGATGCGGCGACGAGACTGGTAAACGTGGATGTATGGTTCCCTGTCCTTCACGGGAAAAATGGCGAGGACGGCACGATCCAGGGCCTGTTCGAGATGAGCGGGATTCCCTATGTGGGATGCGGTGTGCTGGCGTCCTCCGGCGGGATGGACAAGGTATCCACCAAGCTTTTTGCGGATAAAGTAGGAGTGACACAGGCAAGGTTCATAGCCGATGTGATGAAGGATGGCTCCACGATCCATGAGACGATCGAACGGGTGGAGAAGGAGCTGGGATATCCGGTTTTCGTCAAACCGTCGAACGCCGGGTCTTCCAAAGGGGTTACGAAAGCCCATAACCGGGAAGAGTTAGTAGAGGCCATCCGGGTTGCGAAGGAGAACGACCACCGGATCCTCATCGAGGAGTTCATCGACGGGCGCGAGGTGGAGTGTGCCGTATTGGGCGGTGAGAGACCGGAGGCGTCCTGTGTGGGCGAGATCAAGTCGGCAGCAGAGTTCTATGATTTCGATGCTAAGTATAACAACGCGGAATCGAAAACCGTGGTGGATCCGGATGATCTTCCGGAGGAAGCGAAGGAGGCGGTCCGGGAGGATGCGGTGAAGGTATTCAAAACACTGGACGGATTCGGTCTGGCGCGGGTGGATTTTTTCGTAAGACGAAGCGACAATCAGGTTATTTTTAATGAGATCAATACGATGCCCGGTTTTACAGGTATCAGTATGTATCCCATGCTGTGGGAGGCGATGGGAGTGGACGTTACGGAGCTGCTGACCAGACTGATTGAGATGGCGGAGGACCGGTGGAAGCCGGGTGTGACCGAAGTCTGAAAGTGAGGAAAATATGGAGAAAGAACAGGTAAAAATCAAGATCAGTTCCCGTCACGATTACGGAAACGGAGAACCGGATCCCATCGAAGTGATTTCTATGGGGGAGCTGTATCAGGACGATGAGGGATGCGATTGCCTGAGCTATGAGGAGGTCGTCGAGATGGATGAGACCGGCCAGGTGGAGGTGATCAACAACCTCCTGCGGATCGGGGAGTCCCAGATCGAGCTGATCAAAGGCGGCAACGGCGAATCTCATATGGTCTTTATCCCGAATCATAAAACCGTCAGCTATATGCCGTCTCCGGTGGGTGAGTTGGAGATCGGTGTGCATACCTCGTTTGCGCAGAAGACGGTTTATAACAACGGATTCACCCTGGAGCTGAAGTATGATCTGGAACTGAACCAGATGGTCCTGTCCAGCTGCGGGTTGAGTATCGCCGTGAGAAGTGATCAGGCCGTGGATGAGACGTCGATGTGAAGAAGCGCGGATGTCTTGAGTTCGGAAGGGGAAACGGAATATGAAATTTGTAAAAATGCACGGAACCGGGAACGATTATGTCTACATCAATCTCTTCGAGGGATTTGAGGACAGCGTCCCGGCTTCTTTTGATAAGAGCGAAAAACTGCTGGCTCTGGAGGGGGTTCCGGTAGAGGACGTGGCAGTCCGGATCAGTGACCGGCATTTCGGGATCGGTTCGGACGGGCTGATCGCCGTGGCACCGTCTCGTGTGGCGGATGTGCGGATGATCATGTACAATCTGGACGGTTCCGAGGGGGCCATGTGCGGAAACGGGATCCGCTGTGTGGCAAAGTTTGCCTACGATCGTGGGCTGATCCCGGAGGAACGCCGGAAGGTGGATCCGGACACCGGAGTCTGTGATATCACCGCGGAGACCGCCAGTGGCATCAAGTATCTGAAGCTGACGATCGAGGACGGGGTGTGTACCTATGTGTCGGTAGATATGGGACAGGCGATCCTGGTACCGAAGGAGATTCCGGTGGATGTGGCTTGTTTTTCAGAAGAGATCGATGACATCATCGTAGGCCGGAAACTGAAGGTCGGGGGAAGAGAGTATCCGGTCACATGTGTATCCATGGGCAATCCTCACTGTGTGCTTTTTCTGGATGATCTCCGGGGCGCGGAGTATGACGGATTTTTTGATTGTGGTTTGGACGCGATGGATCTGGAAGCCATCGGGCCTCTTTTTGAGAAGCATGAGGCTTTTCCCGAGCAGATCAATACGGAGTTTGTGGAGGTGATCGATGACCACACCGTGAAGATGCGTGTCTGGGAACGGGGCTCCGGCGAGACCTGGTCCTGCGGGACCGGTACCTGCGCGGTGACGGTGGCAACGGTCCTGAACGGCTACGTGAAGCGTGGCACGGAGGTAGAGGTGCAGGTACGCGGCGGGAAGCTCTACGATACCTGGTTTGAGGACGGGAACGTACGGATGAAGGGACCGGCGGAGGACGTGTTCGAAGGGGAGATCCGGCTGAAATAGCGTTGGATGTACCGCTCTTAATCAGTAAAATGACAGATTTTTGTCAAAAAATGAGACTATACTTTGCGATATCGGATCGGTATCAATTACCGGTTAAAGCAAAGGTCTACTATAAAGAATACAGAAAGGAAGGAAGAAAAGAATGAAAGCAGTAAAAAGAGTAACATCTGTTATGCTGATGTTGGCGATGGTGAGCACCCTTGTCATCACGGCACCGACGCTGGAAGCCAAAGAGGCGGACTCCGTTTTTGTAACCGTTAATATCCAGGCACCCTACGAGGTGTACTATGATGATGTGGATTCTTTGGTCCAGCTTGAAGAAAAGGATCTGAAGGATGATTTCGGAATCGGACTTTCGACCGATGGTTCGGATAAGGTTAAATTCACAGCCATCCGCGCTATCGCCAAGAAAATCCGCGAGCACATCAAACTGGTGAAGAACATCAAGGACGACAAAAAAGCCAATGAAGAAATGAAGAACTTCATTCAGTACAAGGACGGATTTATCTCCGCCTTCAGTAATGACGGTGTAAACTGGAACACCGGTGCTTTTGAAGGAACCATGAGCAGTGTTTACTCCGGAAATCCCGCTGTCGGGGAGGGAATCGTGACAAGCGGAAGCAGCGCTACCATCGCAGGTATGAATGATGGTTATTGGGGCTTCTTCGACATGTACACGTATTCGGATAAGAGTGTTAATGAGGTATCTGCCGATGACGATGGCTTTCAGAAAGAGCTGACCATGGATTGGATCGGAACCCATGGCACCTTCGGTCAGCCGGATTTCAAGGCTGCCGGATATGGTGTGATCAATGATAAGGTCGATGGAAATGAGCTCGGGTATCATGGTTACGAGCTGGCCGGTAAGAAAACAACGTTCAGGATTGAGCGGCTGGCGTTTGATGCAACAACCTTTAAGTACGCGGATCTGTATACGCCGGCTTCCGGTGCTGCCGTAAGTGTTTATGACGACCAGGATGAAGAGGTCTGCTCGGCAAAAGCCGACGCAAAGGGCTTTATCGAGCTGCCGGCTTTTGATATGGGATCCTACACGATCTGTGCCTGGGAGCCCGGCGTAGATAATCTTGGACGGATTTTCAGCAAAATGACTTATACGGAGTACAAAATTACATTTGTTGATACACCGAAGGCTCCGACCAAAGTAAAAGCGAAGACCAAGAAGAAAAAAGTAATTGTGACCTTTAAGCCGGTGAAGAACCAGACGGGAGAATACTATGTCTTCACTTCGAAAAAGAAGAACGGCAAGTACAATCTGGTTGCCAACGCAAAGGCAGTGAATTCCAGTAAGATCACGTTTAAGAAAACAAAGAACGCCAAGTTTGTAAAAGTTAAGCAGGTGTTCGAGTACGAGTACGGGGATCCGAATTCGGAGCATATCCGTGCGTTTGAGAGTGAATTCACCAAAGCGGTTAAGGTTAAATAATGATGATGGTATCATGCTAAAATGCCATATAAAAAAAGGCAGTCAGTGATGGCTGCCTTTTTTCTTGACATCTCACGTGTCTACGGTTATAATCATAAAAATGATGCCAATCGGAGGTTGACTCAGATGCAGTGGGAAAAATTATCCTTATATAAACAGATCGTCCGGGTGACGGGAGTGACGGGGAAACAACTCCCCATCCTGAAGGATCTGAAAAAGCATCCGACTCCGGAGGAGTTTCTGGAGGTGCTTTCGAAGCTGCGAAAGAAAGCCCGTGGAAGCGATGAGAAAGCGCAGTGCGTGATGGGATTTCTCTGCTGTCTGGGATATGCGAAAAAAACAGCGCATAAAAAGCTGTATGGTTCCGCGGTGGGAAGGCTGGATGATCCGAGGGGACCGAAGGGGATTCTGTTGTATGCCATCGGGGATGATTATTACCATGTGACGGGGCCTCACCAGGATCTGGAGGAGGCGGCTTACTGGTATCGTCGTTCGTCGGCGCATCAGTATACCGCAGCGAAAGTTCTCTACGGGGACTGTCTGTTTTCCGGAGAGGGAGTGGAGCCGGATATCGTTGAGGCGGTCCGATTGTACAAAGAGGCTTCGGATAAGGGAGATGCGATGGCCTGTCGTCGTCTCGGGGACTGTTCCTATCTGGGGATCGGCTTGCCACAGGACACGGAAAAGGCCGTGGGGTATTTTGAGAGAGCGGCCAGATTGGGATGCCGGGACGCGCTGTGGAGATTGGGAGACCTCTATCTGCAGGGAGTCGGCGTGGAGCAGAACACAACGCTGGCTGAGGTGTTTTATGAGGAAGCAGCGGAGGCAGGAGTTGCCTCGGCGATGTGTATGCTTGGCGACTGGTACTTCTACGGCAATCCGGAGGAGAAGAAAGAGCCGGATTTCAAGAAGGCGGTTCGATGGTACAAAGCCTCGGCTGAACGGGAGGATGAGTGGGGACTCTTCGCACTCGGGATGTGCTACTTCCAGGGAAAAGGAGTGGATCGTTCCTATAAAAAAGCGACTATGCTGTTTTCACGTTCCGCGGCATACGGGTGTCCGGATGCGCTGTGGAGACTGGCGTCCTGTTATTATAACGGGATCGGCGTGAAGAAAAATAAAAAGAAAGCCTATCGTTATTACCGGGAAGCGGTAAAAATGTATGCAATCTATAATGAGTAACAGGCAGAGAGGGATATATGGCAAAATATGATACCATCATAGTGGGTGCCGGATTTGCCGGTGCGGTAGTGGCCAGAGAGCTGGCCGAACGCGGCGGTGAACAGGTGCTGGTGCTGGATTCGAGGGCACATATCGGCGGGAATTGTTATGATGTTCCGGACGAATACGGGATTCTCATCCATCAGTACGGTCCGCACATTTTTCATACCAACAGTGAGAAAGCCTATCGTTATCTGTCCCGTTTCACGGAGTGGTTGGATTATCGCCATGAAGTGGTGGCAAAGGTAGGGGATGAGGAAATCCCCGTGCCCTTCAACCTGAACACGCTGGAGCAGGTGTTCGGCGGGGAGGCAGAGGAGCTGGCGGAGCTTCTGACCGCACAGTTCGGTGAGGGTGCGAGAGTGCCGATCCTGAAGTTAAGGGAGTCCGAGGATGAGCGGCTGAAGAAGATTGCGGACTATGTCTATGAGAATATTTTCCTGAAATATACCATGAAGCAGTGGGGGAAAACACCGGAGGAGATCGATCCGGCCGTGTCCGGGCGGGTGCCGGTCGTGATTTCCCGTGACAACCGGTATTTTCAGGATACGTGGCAGGGAATGCCGAAAAACGGGTATACGGCGTTGTTTAAAAACATGCTGGATCATCCCGGAATCCGGGTGAAGCTGAATACGGATGCCCGTGATGTGCTGGGGTTGACTCCGGGTACCGAACGGATTGCGTATGAGGGTGAGCCGTTTGAAGGGAATGTCATTTTTACCGGAGCGATCGATGAGTTTTTCGATTGCAGGTTCGGTCGTCTGCCTTATCGTTCTCTGCGATTTGATTTTGAGCATCTGGATGCGGATCGTTTTCAGAGCCACGGGGTCGTGAATTACACGGTGAGTGAGGAGTTTACGCGGATCACGGAGTTCAAATACCTGACGGATGAGTGGGACAGGGAAGGGACGACGATCGTTCGGGAGTACCCGTTTGCTTATTCCGGGGCAGCGGGCGAGATTCCTTACTACGCGATCAATAATTCCGAAAACGATGCTTTATATGATAGGTACAGGGAACTGGCCGAAAGGGCGGGGTTGATCCTGGTGGGACGACTTGCGGAATACAAGTATTATAACATCGATGCTATCGTGGACCGGGCGTTGGAGGTGGCAGCGAGGATAATATGATAGTATAAGGAGTTTTTATGAAGCTTTTGACTGTGGCAATTCCCTGTTATAATTCGCAGGATTATATGGAGACCGCGATTCGTACCGTGTTGGTTGGCGGTGAGGATGTGGAAATCCTTCTGATCGACGACGGGTCTACCGACCGGACCGGTGAGATTGCGGATTCCTATGAAAAAAAATATCCCGATCAGGTACGAGTGATCCATCAGGAGAATAAAGGCCACGGAGGTGCTGTAAACACCGGACTTCGTGAGGCCGGCGGACGGTATTTCAAAGTGCTGGACAGCGATGATTGGTTCGACCGGGAAGCGTTCCTGCAGGTGCTGGATGTGTTGCGGGAGATGACGGCCAACCGGAAGGCAGTGGATATGTTTCTCTGCAATTATGTATATGACAAGGTCAACGATCACAAAAAGAAGTCCATCGGATATACCAACGTGTTACCGGTGGGACATGTGTTTACCTGGAGGCACTGTAAGCATTTTAAGATGTCACAGAACATCCTGATGCATTCGGTGATTTACCGGACCAAAATGCTCCGTCACAGCGGAATGGTTCTTCCGGAGCATACGTTCTATGTGGATAACCTGTTTGTTTACAACCCGCTTCCGCATGTGAAGACTCTGTATTATATGGATGTGGATCTGTATCACTACTTCATCGGACGGGAGGATCAGTCGGTCAATGAAAAAGTGATGATGGGACGGATCGATCAGCAGGTACTGGTGAACCGCTTGATGATCGATGCCCATGATCTGACGAAGATTAAAAATGAACCGCTTCAGAACTACATGGTGAAGTACCTGGGGATGATCCTGCTGGTATCCACCTCTCTTCTGGTGAAGATCGATTCCGAAGAGAGTTTGAAGACACGGGATGAGCTGTGGGATTACCTGAAGAGGAATCCCGGGATGTATAAGCTGGTGAATAAGCGGACCTGGTGCAAGCTGGGGCAGATGAGAAGCGGCGCAGGGCAGTCGTTTATCCGGCTGGTGTATACGCTGGCACAGAAGTTTTTCGGGTTCAACTGAGAAAGGGAATAGTAACCCGTATCAATATGTGGTGGTTGACATATGTGTCAGTGATATGGTAAAATAACAGTCGGCTTTTCAGTATTGAAGGGGCTGAGTGGCCGGGCAATTTTTCAGGAACTGTCAGAACGGTTCCACAGTCAGCATGAGGGAGGTTGAGATAGGATATGAAAAATCTAAGTATTCGAATTAAAATCGGATTGATCGTGGTTCCGCTGTTTTTGGCTCTAGTAGCCGCTACTGTGGTCGGAATCATCCGGATGAATCAGATTGAGGAAGAGTCGGAGGAAATCTATTACGAGGTCCTGTTCAAGGTGACAGAAAACACGATCAACGCTGATCGGGATTTCTATCAGGCGTTGGTAGCGCATCAGAACGTGTTGCTCCATCCGAAAGCAACCGAGGATGAGGTGAAGGGATGGTATGCTGACATCGACGAGAATGCTCAGCAGACCTTCGATGGCGTACATGAGGCAATCAATATCGCCAAGGAGCAGGAGAGTCTGTACAACAAGTCCGGGGAAATCGGAAGCTTCGCTACCTACGGTGACATTTTTGATCAGCATTTTAATGCGGTCAAAGAGCAGTTAACCCGGGAGGGCGGTCCGGATGAGGCGGTCGTCAACGAAGAATTCGGTGCTGCCCGTGATGTGATCAACGAAATGGGTGAGGTTACCGAGGCCTGGGCTCAGGAAGAGAATGAGGAGCTGACAAACAGCATCCATACCTCTATCATCATGTTGTCCATAATCTTCGGAGTTATCGGTATTTTGGTACTAGTATTCGCAATCATCATCGAGCGGATTATCACAAAGGGAATTCGCGAAGCAACGGAGGGTCTGGAGCGTATCGCCGAAGGTCATCTGGATATCGAGGTCGATGTGACCAACGCCGGCCGCGACGAAGTGGGTACTATCAAAAAAGCAACGCACAATCTGGCAGATCGACTGATCGATATCATCTCCAAGACCAAAAATATGTCCGGAGATCTGACGATATCCGGTGGAGATCTGGCTGAGTCGTCCAATCAGGCGTCACAGGCTTCGAACCAGGTATCTGAGGCAGTTAACGATGTGTCCGAGGGTGCCGTATCCCAGTCTGAGAGCGTTCAGACGGCGGCAAACAATACCGATAGCATCGGTGAAGATATCGAGTTGATCAACACGGATATGAGTGAGCTGAACGAGTACTCCCAGAAGATGCAGAAATCCTGCGATACTTCGATGGCTACACTGAACGAGCTGATCGCTTCCAACAACAATGTGTCCAAATCGGTTCACGACATCGGCGAGACCATCAGCGCTACAAACGAATCCGTTCAGAACATCTCGCAGTTCTCCGATGCGATCATGGATATCGCATCCCAGACGAATCTCCTTTCTCTGAACGCTTCCATCGAGGCAGCCAGAGCCGGAGAGTCCGGTCGCGGATTTGCCGTTGTGGCGGATGAGATTCGTCAGCTGGCAGATCAGTCCCGCCAGAGTGCCGATGAGATCAAAGGTATTATCGATACGCTTCTCCGTGATACGGAAGCTTCGGTAAGCGTTATGGAAGAACTGAATAAGAGTATCTCCGCTCAGGGCGAGCAGATCAATACAACAAAAGAAGATATGCAGCAGATGTCCGAGAATGTGGTTCATGTGACGAAGAGTTCCGCTCATATCAGCGAAAGAGTCGAGGATCTCAACAACGCCAAGTCTGCTTTGGTGGAGATCATTCAGGATCTGTCGGCAATCTCTCAGGAGAATGCGGCATCCTCCGAACAGACATCGGCTTCGATGGAGGAGCTGAATGCGACGTTCACGACGATCAGCGCGTCCGCAGACAAGCTTCGTGATCTGGCTCACGATATGGATGAGACGATTTCGTTCTTCAATATCTGACAGGTAACTTAATGTGAAAAATCATGCTGATGCACTGATTTTTCACACGGATGTTTGTGCTGAGCCCAAACATCCCTGATCCGACATGTGTGCTGAAAGCACACATGCGGTGCTTCACACAAAGTGCTCAGCATGGAGGATTAATATGTGTTTCTGTGCTGCCGTGCCTTCCGTGCGGCAGCACTTTTAAGGATGTGTTTCCTCAGGGATCACGCGAAAAGAAAGGAGAAAGTACGGTATGATGAAAAAGAAAGTAGTTGCTCTGCTGTTGGCAGGCCTGATGTGTCTGTCGGTGACAGCCTGTGGTTCGGAGAAGGGATCTTCGGACAGCGACAAGGCTAAAGTTACGGAAAAAGGAACCCTGGTGGTCGGCATCACAGATTTTGAGCCGATGGATTACAAGGACGATAGCGGGGAATGGGTCGGCTTCGATGCCGATATGGCGAAAGCGTTTGGGGAGAAGCTGGGAGTCAAGGTGGAGTTTTCGGAGATCGATTGGGATAACAAGGCACTGGAGCTGGATTCCGGAAGTATCGACTGTGTATGGAACGGTATGACTCTGACGGATGAAGTGAAAAGCGCGATGGACTGCTCCAACCCGTACTGCAACAACGCACAGGTGGCTATCGTACCGATGGATAAAAAAGATCAGTACCAGTCGGTGGACAGCCTGAAGGAGCTGAAGTTCGCGGTCGAAGCGGGAAGTGCCGGTGAGGAACAGGCCAAAGCTAACGGATTTGAGTATACCGGTGTTCAGAATCAGGCCAGCGCACTGATGGAGGTGGCAGCCGGAACTTCGGATGCGGCGATCATCGACTCCCTCATGGCAGCCGCTATGGTTGGGGAAGGAACAAGTTATGAGAACCTCACCTATACCGTGAAGCTGAATGACGAGGAATACGGAGTGGGCTTCCGGAAGGGATCGGATTTGAAGGAAGAGTTAAACACGTTTTTCAAGGACAGTTACGCAGATGGAACGATGCAGTCCGTAGCGGAGAAATACAAGGTTCAGGCGGCTCTGATCGGACAATGATGTGAGGAGATTAACGATATCATGGATACGTTTTTTGACCAACTGCCGATCGTTCTGCACTCGCTGAATATAGGCTTTTTGAGAACTCTGGAGTTGTTTCTCGTGACGCTCCTGGGAGCGGTGCCTCTGGGGTTGCTGATCAGCTTTGGTACGAGATCGAAGATCGCGCCGCTTCGCGGTGTACTGAAGATTTTTATCTGGATCATCCGTGGAACACCACTGATGATCCAGCTTTTAATCATCTACTATTTTCCGGGACTGGTTATGGGAAATGCCATATGGGGCGGAGATGAGATCGGGAGGTTTATCGCGTCGTCGGTGGCCTTCATCATCAATTATGCCTGTTATTTTTCCGAAATCTTCCGGGGCGGGATCGAGAGTATCCCTGTCGGTCAGGATGAGGCCGGTCTGGTGCTGGGCATGACGAAGAAGCAGATATTTTTCAAGGTGAAGCTGCTGCAGATGGTGAAGAGGATCCTGCCTCCGATGTCCAACGAAATCCTGACGCTGGTGAAGGATACGTCTCTGGCCAGGATCATCGCGCTGCAGGAGGTGATCTGGGCCGGGCAGGCATTTATGAAGGGATCGCAGGGAATATCCGGCGCGATCTGGCCGCTGTTTTTCTCGGCGCTGTATTATTTGATTTTCAACGGGTTACTGACACTGCTGCTTGGCAAGGCGGAAAAGAAGCTTGGGTATTTCCGATGAGTGGTAGACCCGGATGAATGTGTGCGGAGCCGCGCACAAGCGTCCGGTATGAGGTGAAAAATGAGTATTCTGAAAGTAGAGCATATCGAGAAGTATTTTGATGATACGCAAGTACTGATCGATATAAACTTTGAGTTGGAAAAGAGTGAGGTATTAACGATCATTGGATCGTCGGGGAGCGGAAAAACAACGTTTCTTCGATGCCTGAATTTTTTGGAACGACCGGACAACGGAGTGATAAAGGTCAGAGACCGGGTGATCTTCGATGCGAAAAATCCGGAGTATTCAAAAGAGTCGGAGATCCGGAAAAACCGGCTGCATTTCGGGCTGGTGTTCCAGTCGTTTAACCTTTTTCCGCAGTACACGGCACTCGGGAATGTGATACTGGCGAGACGCCTGCAGGCGCAGGCGGAGCCGGATTACAAGGAGAAAAAGAAGGACTATGAGGAGCAGATCCGTCAGGAAGGCGAGGAGTTGCTGACGAAGATGGGGCTTTCCGACCGTATGGAGAATTATCCGCATCAGCTGTCCGGCGGACAGTGTCAGCGGGTGGCGATCGCCAGGGCCCTGGCACTGAAGCCGGATATCCTCTGTTTCGATGAGCCGACTTCGGCACTGGATCCGGAGCTGACGGGAGAGGTTCTCAAGGTAATCCGGGAACTGGCGGAGCAGAAAATGACGATGATCATCGTGACGCACGAGATGAGCTTTGCCAGGGATGTTTCGGATCAGGTCATTTTTATGGATCAGGGGTATGTGCTGGAGCAGGGTACCCCGGATGAGGTTTTCAACCACCCGAAGGAAGAGCGGACCAAACAGTTTCTCGGGAATTATCAGTAACGTATATGGACACGAAAAAAGCCATGTTCAGGAATTGCCGGAACATGGCTTTTTGATTCAAGGAAACGGTTGTCATCCGCCGGAGGTCTCAGAAAATCCGGTTGATGTCTTCTTTCATATCGATCACGGCCTGCCTCGAGGCTTCGGCAAAACGATCCTCACCGAAATCGCTGTATTTTTGATCCTTGTAAGCACAGATGATGCCGCGGGAGGAATTGACGATGGCTCCCAGCCCGTCTTCGTTGAAGTAGGGGCGAAGCTGATCGGCGGTTCCGCCCTGGGCACCGTAGCCGGGCACCAGGATATAAGCGTGAGGCATTTTTTTGCGCAGAACAGCGCCCATCTCCGGATAGGTGGCACCTACGACGGCACCGACTTCGGAGTACGCGCCATCCATGGCATCTTTGCCCCATTCATCGACTTTTTCAGCGACCAGCTCGTACAGTGGCCTGCCGTCAATCTCCCGGTCCTGGAATTCCCCGGAGGAGGGATTGGAGGTCTTCACCAGTACGAAGATTCCCCGCCCCTGCTCCCGGCAGACATCCACGAAGGGTTTCACGCCGTCGCTTCCCAGGTAGGGGTTCACGGTTACTATATCCTCGTGAAATCCGCGAAGCTCTGTATTTCCCACCGTCACGGAGCCGATATGGCCGTTTGCGTAGGCCGCGGAGGTGGAACCGATATCGCCTCGTTTTACGTCGCCGATGACGATCAGATCCTTTTCCTTACAGTAGTTCACGGTTTTCTCGAAAGCGATGAGCCCGGGCACACCGAACTGCTCGTACATGGCGATCTGCGGTTTCACGGCCGGGATCAGATCGTGTACGGCACCCACGATGGCTTTGTTGTACTGCCAGATTGCTTCACCGGCGGCTTCCAGCGTCTCACCGTAGTCATCGATCGCTTTTTCCAGCAGGAAAGCCGGCAGGTAGGAGAGCATCGGGTCGAGTCCAACTACGATCGGCGCATTTTTCTCCTGTATTCTCTGAATCAGTTTGGAAATCATGTAAGGAATCCTCCCGTTCTGTTTTTCTATGTCATTCGATATCCATCGGGTCGATGAAGAGATCCAGGTCTCCGAAATCATCCAGCCCGAAATCTTCGATAAATCCGCAGTTCCGGATATCGTCAACCACGTTATTGTTCGTGATCACATGCGGGATTTCATCTTTGGTCACCCAGCGGCTGTCGTGAAGGTCCTCGGAAAGTACGGTGTCCGCTGAAAGTGAGTCACATAAAAAAGCGATGCCGCAGGTACAGACCTCGCCGGCCGTAAAGCCCCAGGTATACAGCGGTTTGACCACTTCGACATTTAATCCCACCCGCTCGTTGATGACACGGCACACCGCAGCCTCCGGAGTTTCCCCGAATTCGAGAACTCCGTCGATGAACTCCCATTGATAGGGATCAAAGATGCGGTCATCGTACCAGCGTTCCACAGCCAGGTAAGTGTCCTGGTAACGAACGACTCCTTTGACCAGAAATCTGAATTTCTCCATGTTACTCCTTTCATGCCGCGATTTGCGGCTCGTGTATACTGAGCAAAAGCTTTATCTCAATCCAACATACGCTTTATATGATACCTTATGGCGGGTAATCTGTCAAGATGTTGTGTTTGCGTCGGAAGAATGTGAAAACACCCGAAAAACCGACAAAAATACTTGCTATTACCAGGGAAAATGGAGTATAATAGAGGAGGTTGTGACTTTTTGTACGGAGCAAGAAGGGGATTAGACTTATGACAATGGATTACATTGAGAATATAGCACAGCTGCTTGCCATCCTGATCTCGTTGCTTATTGCGCTTTTCGGCTATATAGGTACCAAGAGGGTAGGCTGGCTTTTCGCGGTCATTTTTTTCCTGAGTGACCTGATGAGCAGCTATTTCTGGACGGCATATCTCGTCATCATGGGAGAGACGCCGGACGATTCGGACGCTTTGACGTATTTTGGATGGAACATCGCTTTTTTATTCTTGTTTTTCCTGATTTTCAATATCAAAAGCAGGGAGGAAAGGCGATACTTCAATCCGGTCATGCTGCTTCCGATCCCTCTGAATATCTGGCAGCTGATTCTGTATCTGGATTTTGATAACCAGTGGCTCAGCATCTATCAGGTTACGATCTGTACGCTGGTTTCCTGCTTCTGTCTGCAGGGCGTGATGTGGTATTTCAAAAACAGGAAAAATGGTGGCAAGCCGCCCTTTGTAGAGATAGCTGCCCTGCTTTTTGTCACGTTCGAGTTTGGTATGTGGACCCACACCTGCTTTGACAGCTGGGCCTCCGATCTGTATTATCCATTCTCCTTCCTGAACAGCCTGAGTATGTTGCTTCTGGTATGGGCGATCAAAAAGCACTACGACTATGCGGAAGACGATTCCGAGATGCTGGTGGACAAAAAGATCCAAAACATCATGAAGGTGGCTTATGTCGTGATCGTTCTTCTGTGCTCTCTCGGAGGAATCTGGCTCGGTGGTTGGCTGCGGGATGTGCTCACCGCCGGCATGGCGGATACGGAGGAGACGGGAGTATACACGATCATTGCAGTCATCCTGTTTTCGATATCCGCTATCATCGTGGCATTTGCCATTGCGATTATCCTCATCGTGTATTTCGAGCAGAAGATCGCGGAGAATAATAAACTCAAGGAGGCCAGGGCGCTGGCAGAGCAGTCAAACTCCGCCAAAAGCGATTTTCTGGCCAGCATGAGCCATGAGATCCGTACGCCCATCAATGCCGTACTGGGAATGAACGAGATGATCCTGAATGAGAGTTTACGGGCCAGGGACGGTGATTTGGTGGACCGCGAGGAGACCCGGAAGATTTTTTCGGATATCGTGAATTGTTCCGGAAACATCGACAATGCCGGGAACAACCTGCTTTCCATCATCAACGATATTCTGGATCTGTCCAAAATCGAAGCCGGAAAAATGGAGATCAACGAGGATAATTACCAGTTGAGCTCCGTGCTGAACGATGTGAGCAACATGATCCGTTTCAAGGCGGAGGCAAAGGGTCTGAAGTTTACGGTGGATGTGGAGGAATCTCTTCCGGACGGTCTGTACGGTGATGAGCTCCGGGTTCGTCAGGTGATCACCAACATCCTGAACAATGCCGTTAAGTATACCAATGAGGGAAGCGTGACGCTTTCAATCCGGGGGAACGGTGTTCCGGTTTATGAAAAGGGAGATGTCGCGGAACTCGTCGTCATCGTGAAGGATACGGGAATCGGTATCAAGGAAGAGGATCTCGGCAAGCTGTTCGGTAAGTTCGAGCGAATGGATATAAAGAAAAACAGTACCGTGGAGGGAACCGGTCTGGGTCTGGCCATCACGCAGAACCTGGTGGAGATGATGGGCGGAAGCGTGGATGTGGAGAGCAAATACGGCAAAGGATCTGTATTTACTATCCATCTGGCACAGAAGGTAATCTCCGTGGAATCGGTGGGTGATTTCCGGGAGAAGTTCAAAAAGAGCATGGAGGAGACAACGGCGGTCGATGTCAGTTACCATGCGCCGGAAGCTCGCGTCCTGATCGTGGATGATACACAGCTGAACCTCATGGTGGCCCAGGGATTGCTGAAGGAAACGCTGATTCAGGTAGAGACGGCGGATAGCGGCGCCCGTTCGCTGGAGATGACGAAGAAAACCCATTACGATATTATCATGATGGATCAGCGGATGCCGGAAATGGACGGTACGGAAACGTTGAAGCGTTTGCGGGAGCAGACGGACGGAGCGAATCCGGATACCCCGGTGATCTGCCTGACGGCGGATGCCATCGCGGGTGCCAAGGAAAAATACACGAAACTCGGATTCACGGATTATCTGTCCAAGCCGATCGATGGGCGGAAGCTGCGCGAGAAGGTGCGTAGATACCTTCCGCAGGAAAAGGTTCAAAAAGTCGCCGACAGTGTCAGCGAGGATTTGAACCCGGAGAAAAAGAAACCGGAAAAACCGGTGGAAAAAGCAGTGGTTTCTACATCGCAGGAGGTTGTCCGCGAGGAGCCGAAGGTCACCCTGACGTCGTCCGTTGACAGCAGTATCATCGACATGAAAAAGGGAATGGGATACTGCGGAAACGAAGAAGAGTTGTACCGTGCTTTAATGGATGATTTCCTGAAGAGAGCGGATGAGAAAAAGGATCTCCTTCGGAAGAGTTTTGAGGAGGAGGATTGGAAGAACTATGGGATTCAGGTGCATTCCGTGAAGAGCACGGCGATGACCATAGGGGCGGTAGCGTTGTCCGGAGCGGCTTCCGAGCTGGAGAAGCAGGCGATGGAAGGGAACGCCGACGCGATCCGGAAGAGCCATCCGGATATGCTGGAGAGATATCGCGAAGCAGTGGAAGCAGTAAAGACGATTGTGTCATAGGGGAGAATTTATGCTGAAGGATTATTCCGGGGAGTATAAGGAGAAGCTCAGGACACCGGAGGAGGCTGTGTCCGTCGTAAAGAGCGGGGACTGGGTGGACTATACCAGCACGCTGGGGATGCCGGTGCTTCTGGACCGTGCCCTGGCGGCCCGAGTCGATGAACTGCAGGATGTCAAAATCCGCGGTAATCTCATCGCCGGTCCGATCGAGACGGTGGAGGCGGATCCGACACAGGAGCATTTTGTCTATCATTCCTGGCACTGCTCTCCCTACGAACGAAAGCTGTGTGACAAAGGTCTGTGCTACTACATACCCATGGTGTTCCACAACAACGCCGCGTACTACGAATTTTTCATCAAGGTTAATGTGGCGATGGTCAGTGTGTCACCTATGGACAAGCATGGATTTTTCAATTTTTCCGTCAATACCGGCGTGGCCGGACCCATCTGTGACAAAGCGGATATCGTAATCGTGGAGATCAACGAACACATGCCGGAGATTCACGGCGGGTACCACGAGTGTATCCATATCTCCGAGGTAGATATGATCGTCGAGGGGGAGCATGGGCCTTTTCCCGACTTCACACCGGCCAGACCTACCGAGGCGGATAAAAAAATCGCCTCCCACATCATCCCGTATATCGTGGACGGGGCGAACCTGCAGCTGGGCGTGGGGGCGGTGCCGAATGCCATCGGTGAGGCAATCGCCGACTCGGATATACGGGATCTCGGGATGCATACCGAGCTGTGCACCGACGCTTATCTGGAGCTGTACCGGAAAGGAAAGCTGACCAACAAAAAGAAAAATATCAACATCGGGAAGGGCGTTTTCGGATGTGCCGTGGGGTCTTCGGACCTGTATGAATGGCTGGATGATAACCACGGGATCGCCGCTTTTCCGCTGGAGTACGTGAATCGTCCCAGTGTTATCGCGCAGCTGGACAACATGGTTTCCATCAACGCCTGCGTGGCGGTGGATCTGTACGGTCAGGTGGCGGCCGAAAGTGCCGGGTCCCGTCAGATCAGCGGAACCGGCGGGCAGTTGGATTTTCTGGCCGGTGCTTCCGCGTCAAGGGGCGGGAAAGCCTTCATCTGCATGAAGTCGATCCACACCCATCGGGACGGTTCGATCCAGTCCCGGATTCTGCCCCAGTTCAACGGTGACATCATCACCTCACCGCGGAGTCAGGTTTACTTCATCGCCACGGAATACGGGGTGGTGAATCTGGAGGGGCAATCTACCTGGGAAAGGGCCGAAGCGCTGATTTCCATCGCGCATCCGGACTTCCGCGACGAGCTGATCGCAGAGGCCGAATCGAGAAAAATATGGAGGCGCTCAAACCGGAGATAAATGACTGAGATAACGGGTGGTTATCGGATTGACAAATCGTCGAAAAAGTAGTATACTGAGGGGTGCTTGTGGGATAGTATCAAAACCAAAAAATTACATTTTTGGAGGGGCTTATGGGAAAAACTGTTAAAACAACACAAAAACCAAAATCAAAAGCAAAACTGAACATGCGGATCACGCTGATTTTGTTCGCACTTTTGCCGCTTTTGATATCATCGGTGGCAATCGGAGTGGTTTCCATCGTCAAGAGTGAAAGCGAGATCAAAACCTATACGCACGATTCTCTCGTGCAGATGGTTGAGAGCATCGGCGGATCCTTCGATTCGCTGGTGGATTCCAACTCGCAGATCCTCCAGGCGTATTCTACGGCTCCTGTTCTCAAGGAGGCACTGGAGAAGCCGAACGATGCTGCTGTGGCCAAGAGCGCAGAGCAGTATACTTTGGACTTCTTCGGGAAGATCCAGGGCTGGGAGGGTCTCTATCTGGCCGATTGGGATACCAAGGTTTATACCCATCCCAACGAAGGAGCTATCGGAATGGTATTACGAGAGGGTGATGCCCTGAAGTCTCTTCAGGATTCGCTGACTTCCGCGGACGGTGTTTTCAATACCGGTATCATGGCCTCTCCGGTATCGGGGCAGCTGATCATGTCGATGTACTGTCCGATCATGGAGAACGACAAACCGATCGGATTTGTCGGAGGTGCTTTCTATGTCGGAAACATCGCCGAGAAGATTTCGGATGTATCGGGACTGGGACTCAGCAGTGCTTATACTTATTTCGTTGACAATGTAGGTACGATGCTCTTCCATCCGGACGAAACCAAGATCGGAAATCCGGTAGAGAATGAAGCGGTCAAAGGACTGGTAGCAAAACTCGAGAACGGCGAGATGCCGGATCCGGATCTCATCGAGTATGACTACAAAGGGGTTACCAAGTATGCCGGATATTACATCGGAGAAGGTGGCCGATACATCGCTGTACTGACGGCGGATGAATCGGATGTGCTGTCCGGAGTTGCCCAGATTCGTTTGATCACCATCATTATCTGTGTAGCCTGCGTGATCGTGTTTGCGATTATCGCGTTGCTCGTAGAGAGGGTAATCTCCGTACCGCTTATCATAATATCCAAGTCCCTCGGTCAGCTCAGTACCGGTGATGTGACCGTGACCTGTGATGCCAAGTCGCATATCAAGGAAACCATCAGTATACGCGATGCGTTTGACGCCTTGAAGGAAGCGCTGGATACCTCCATGCGGTCCGTCAAGACCTCTGCTGCCGCACTGAATGACGCGATCATCAGTGTGGATGATATGACTTCGGACAACGTAGAATCCATCTCCGGTATCAACAGCGCGATCAACGAAGTGGCAACGACATCACAGAGCGTGGCCCTGAACGCACAGACCATGTCCGAGAAGGCAACCGACCTCGGTGAGGATGTTGAGGGACTGAATAAAAATGTTCAGACACTTACGGATGAGTCTAAGATTATCCGTGATGCCAATAACGAAGCAACCGAATGTATGAAGAGCGTCTATGCCGGTGCGAAGGAATCCGTGGAAGCGATGCAGAGTATCTCGGACAAGATCACAGAGACAAACTCGGCTATCGGAGAAATCGTTTCCGCTATCCAAGCCATCGAGGATATCGCATCCCAGACCAACCTGCTGTCACTGAACGCGTCAATCGAGGCTGCCAGGGCAGGAGAAGCAGGAAGAGGATTTGCCGTCGTTGCGGATGAGATTCGTGCACTGGCGGATTCTTCGGCGGAGTCGGCCAAAGAAATCAAGGGAATCATCGGAAATGTCACGACGCTTTCCAACTCGACGGTGGAGATTTCCAACCGGGTATTCGAGGTTATCAGCAAAGAGCAGTCGGATATCGAGATGGCTCAGGAGAAGTTCAATCAGTTGTCAGAGTCCGTCGAAGCAACGATGGGAGAGATCGAGACGATCCGCATGATGACAGAGAAACTGGATGCCATCAAGGTAGATTTGACATCGGCAACAACCGAGCTCGGTTCGATCTCCGAGGAGCTCGGAGCAAACGCCGAAGAGGTTGCGTCTACCTGTCAGATAGTTACCGATGCCTGCGTAAGCACCCAGGAATCTACTTCGGAAATGCGTGAAGTGAATGAGGATATGAGTTCGGCGATCGAATTTTTCAAGGTAGATTGATGAAGAAAAAGGTGTTTATGGGAGGGAAATATGGATAACCGTAACTTCACCCTGCTGACCGATTATTACGAGATCACGATGATGCAGGGGTATTACAAAAACCACGTTGATCAGAAAGTTGTTTTCGATGTGTTTTTTCGCGAGAATCCGGATGACGGAGGGTTTGCGATTTGTGCCGGGTTGCAGCAGGTGATCGACTATATCAAGGGCCTGCACTTTCGGTATGAAGACATCGATTATCTGAGAAGTCTGGGTGATTTTGATGATGACTTTTTGAGCTACCTGGCAAGCTTCCACTTTACCGGTGATATCTACGCTATTCTGGAGGGGTCCGTGATTTTTCCCGGAGAACCGCTGGTAAAGGTGGTGGCACCGATCATGGAGGCACAGCTTGTCGAGACGGCGATCCTGAATATGATCAACCATCAGTCTCTCATTGCCACCAAGGCTGCCCGCGTTTGTTATGCGGCGAAAGGCAGAGCGGTGATGGAGTTTGGGTTGAGAAGAGCGCAGGGACCGGATGCGGGTACTTTCGGTGCCAGGGCAGCGGTGATCGGCGGATGTGTCGGTACCAGTAACGTGATCTGTGCCAAGGAGTTCGGTATTCCGGCATTGGGTACTCACGCTCACAGCTGGATTATGGCGTTTCCGGATGAGCTGACCGCTTTTCGTAAATACGCGGAGCTGTATCCTGCGAACACAACACTGCTGGTGGATACGTACGATACTCTTCGCTCCGGTGTTCCGAACGCGATCAAGGTGTTTGAAGAGCTTCGGGAGAAAGGGCAGATTCCCCTTACCTATGGAATCCGTCTGGACAGCGGCGATCTGGCCTATCTGTCAAAAAAAGCCAGAGCTATGCTGGACGGGGCAGGATTCACGGATGCGAAGATATGTATTTCATCCGATCTGGATGAATATCTGATCGATTCTTTGTTGGCCCAGGGCGCACAGATTGATTCTCTGGGTGTGGGAACACGTCTGATCACATCGATGGATACACCGGCGTTTGGCGGTGTTTATAAGTTATCCGCGATAGCGAACGGAGAAGTCTCTTCGGAATCCTCAGAGAACTGGGAACCGAGGATCAAGCTTTCCGAGAACACGGTGAAGGTGACGAATCCCGGAAACAAGACCGTATTCCGTATCTATGATAAGAAGACAGGAAAGATCCGGGCCGATCTGATTGCACTGGCGGGGGAGACGTTCGATGTTGAGGAGAACATGCTCCTGTTTGAGCCGGAGGCATCCTGGAAAAAGACCAGACTCGAGGGCGGTACCTATGAGATGAGGGAGATCCTCGTACCTATTTTTAAAAACGGACAGTGTATCTATGAGTCTCCGTCCGTGATGGATCTTCAGGCGATCTGTCAGCAGGAGCTGGAATCGCTGTGGGATGAGACGCGCCGATTGGTGAATCCGCAGTCGGTTTATGTGGATCTTTCGGATAAGCTGTATGATATGAAGAAGGAATTGCTGGAAAAATATTCCCAGCATTAGAGTGGGTAGTGATGATATGATCAAATTGATAGCGGCAGTCGCTGAGGGAAGGGTTATCGGCTGCGATGGGAAGATCCCCTGGGATTTGCCGGAGGATCGAAAGATGTTTCGGGAGTTGACGATGGGAGGAATTCTCATCATGGGACGGCGTACGTTTGAGAGTATCGGCGGTCCGCTTCCCGGGCGGGAAATCATAGTAGTGACCTCGCAGGGACGTGATGTATTGAAGGAGCTGACCGGTCAGACGGAGCTTCACGGATCCATACTTGTGGCGAAGGATCTGAAACAGGCGCTTCGGATGGCAGGTGATCAGGAGGCATTTCTCTGTGGAGGGGAGAGAGTCTATGCCGAGGGGTTGAAACACGCCGAGGTGCTCTACATCACCAGAGTTGAGTTGCCCGTGAAGGGCGATGCCTATTTCCCGGAGGACTATGAGGAAGGATTTAAACTGATCGGGCGTGAACGCCTGAGCGCAAACTGTACTTTGCTCACCTATGTCAGGGGACAGATCTGAGAAAGCGTGTGATTCCCGGATTTTCTGAAGGTGATATAAAAAACATAAAGGATGGTAGTTTTATGGAAGAGAAAAAGAGAAGCTTTTTGGGCAGCGTCAAGTTCAAGCTGATGCTTATCATCGTGTTGATCATGGCGATTCCGCTGATCTCCACGATCCTGATCAGCTACTTCACCTCACATTCAAGTGCGGTGGATAACATGCTTGAGATGAACGCCGAACAGGCCAAGCTGGTGAATCAGAACTTGAACTCTATCGTCATGCAGAACAAACAGGTGCTGCAGACCACGGCAAACTCTGTGTCAGCGCGCAAGGTGCTGAAGGGTGAGCTGGATGTAGAGAGCGTGAATGAGTGGTTGCAAAAGACCGATGCGGAGGTAGGAGACGGAAACGTTCTCGCCATCGCGGACAAGGATGGTGAGCAGATCGCCAAGTCCGCCGGAGACCTGGTCAATGTAGGGGACAGGGAGTACTTCCAGAAGGCGAAGGAGACCGGGCAGTTCTACTGCTCCGATCAGAACATCTCCAAGTCCAACGGCAAGAGGATCTGTACCTTCATCATGCCGATTTTTGATACGGACGGGAAGACCTTCATCGGTACGGTTCAGAGAAACTATGAGCTGGATTATCTTACTGAGGGGGTTAAGGGAGAAAAGACCGGCGAGAATCAGGATATTTTTGTCGGAGATAATAACGGCGATGTAATGGCCCATACCTCGATGGATCTGAATACCGGAGAGGCGATGAATTTTTCTTCGCAGCAGTGGTATACGGCGAGCCGGGACAGCGAGACGGCATCCGGAACCTATGATTCCTCTTTTAACGGTGGTGACTGGTGTATGTCCTACGAGCGCGAGCCGGTGACCGGATGGGTGACTGTCATCGCCACCGATACCGGAGAGGCACTGGCTCCCGCCAACAAGATGCTGTTGATCATCCTGATCATCGGTATTGTGATGCTGGCTGTAGCGATCGTGCTTTCCATCCTTCTGGCGTTCTCCTTTACTAAGCCGATCCTGGCAGTGAACGACACGATCAACCATCTGTCGGGTGGTGAGTTCGTCAAGCTGGAGGATGCCAAGCTGAACCACAGGAAAGACGAGTTCGGCGACATCGTGCGCCATATCAATCAGCTCATTGATAAGCTGGTACATGTTGTGGAGAACATCAAAAATGCTTCCGCAACCGTGACTACACAGGCCGGTGATCTTTCGGATACCTCCGTCCAGATCAATGCTACCACGCGGGAAATGTCCAACGCGATCACGGATATCGCCAAGGGAGCGACGGATCAGGCGGACACCGTGGAGAAAGCCAGTGGAAATGTCGGAGTACTGTCCGACTCGATCCAGACGGTAGCTGAGAATGCGGAATCACTCGCTTCGGAGGCAAAGGATATGAACGAGGCCAGCCAGTCCTCTGCTGAGGCATTGAAGCAGCTGGCGGGTAACATGACCTCCATGGAGAGCTCGGTGGCAGATATCACCGAGACGATGAAAGCGACGAACGCTGCTGTACAGAACGTCAATGAAAAGGTTGACGGTATCACATCGATCGCATCGCAGACGAACCTGCTTGCACTGAACGCTTCGATCGAGGCGGCCAGAGCCGGCGAGGCCGGAAAAGGATTTGCCGTTGTCGCAGAGGAGATCGGACAGCTGGCGACCCAGTCTGCGACCACGGCGTCTGAGATTCGTGATGAGATGGAGAATCTCCTTCGTCAGGCACAGGCAGCGATCGAAAAGACAAACGAGATTGCGAATATCCGTTCCAACGTCAACGAGGTTTTGGAGAATACGGTTGAGCGGATCAATCTCCTGATCAAAGATGTCGAGGAAACTGTTGAGGGCGTGGAGACGATCTCGCGACTCACGGATGACTGTGATACTTCCAAGGGACTTATCGTGGATGCGAT
>JAFYBS010000115.1 GCA_017540125.1 Eubacterium sp. | reverse complement strand
GTGAGGGACGCGACGTATTGGAGTACTTTATTTCCGCACACGGTGCCCGCAAGGGTCTGTCCGATACAGCGCTTCGTACCGCCGATTCCGGTTACCTGACCCGTCGTCTGGTTGATGTCTCTCAGGAGTTGATCATCCGTGAGACCGATTGTCATGATTCCAGACCGGATGAGGAAATCCCGGGTATGGAGGTTTATGCCTTTATGCATGGCGATCAGCCGGTCGAGGAACTGGGACAGAGAATCACCGGACGGTACGCTTGTGAAACCATACTGGATGATGACGGTGAAGTCATCGTGAAAGCCAATCATATGATCACGCCGAAGCGGGCGGAGAGAATTCTCGCCACCAAGGCAGTGAAAGATGCCGGTCCCGATGCGCGGATCAAAATCCGTACTGCGCTGACCTGTAAGTCTCATGTGGGAATCTGTGCGAAGTGTTACGGTGCCAACATGGCTACGAAAGAGCCGGTTCAGGTCGGTGAGGCGGTGGGAATCATCGCGGCACAGTCCATCGGAGAGCCCGGTACCCAGCTGACGATGCGTACGTTCCATACCGGTGGTGTGGCCGGAGACGATATCACACAGGGTCTTCCCCGTGTCGAGGAGCTTTTCGAGGCGCGGAAACCGAAAGGTCTGGCAATCATTGCCGAGTTCGGTGGTACCTGTGAGGTTCGTGAGAACAAGAAAAAAGAAGTTGTCGTTACGAGTGAGGACGGCAAAAGCAAGGCTTATCTGATCCCCTACGGATCCCGTTTGAAGATCATGGACGGGCAGGTGATCGAGGCCGGAGACGAGTTGACGGAGGGATCGGTCAACCCGCATGATATTTTGAAGATCAAAGGTGTCCGTGCCGTGCAGGATTATATGCTCCGGGAAGTACAGAGAGTATATCGCCTTCAGGGTGTGGAGATCAACGACAAACATATCGAGGTTATCGTTCGTCAGATGCTGAAAAAGATTCACATCGACGAAAACGGTGATTCCAAATTCCTTCCCGGAGATCGGGTGGATGCACTGGATTTCGAGGATGAAGTAAAGAGATTGGAGAAGGAGGGACTGGAGCCGCCTCAGGGAACACAGATTATCCTGGGTATCACGAAGGCGTCACTGGCAACGAACTCCTTCCTGTCGGCAGCTTCCTTCCAGGAGACGACCAAAGTCCTCACCGAAGCAGCTATCAAAGGTAAGGTAGATCCGCTGGTAGGTTTGAAGGAAAATGTCATCATCGGTAAACTGATTCCGGCCGGTACCGGCATGAAGCGGTATCGCAATATCGAAATATACAGTGATCTTCGCGAAAACCTGGAGCCGGAGGAGACACAGGAGCCGGAGCTGGATCTGGATGCGTTGAAGTCCAAGAGCTATGGATCCAGCCGGAACAGTATCAACATGTCGGAAGATGATTTTGACGAAGACGATGATACGGATGAACTTCTGGACGATCTGGACGGCATGGATGACTTCGACGATGAAGAACTTCTGGATGATCTGGATGACGAGTTGAACGAAGAGGAGGAATAAGAATGAAGGTTGGAATTCTCGGTTACGGAAACCTCGGTCGCGGGGTAGAGTACGCCGTAGAGAAAAATGATGATATGGAGCTTGTGGGCGTTTTTACAAGACGTGATCCTTCTCAGGTCAGTGTCCGTTCGGGAGTGCAGGCCTATCACGTGGATGCCCTGGAGACGATGAAGGATGCGATCGATGTTCTCATTCTCTGCGGAGGTTCTGCTACAGACCTTCCGGAGATGACACCGAAATACGCAGCGGATTTCAATGTAATTGACAGTTTTGACACCCATGCAAGGATTCCGGAGCATTTTTCCAATGTGGATGCGGCAGCGAAAAAAGCCGGAAAGATCGGACTGATATCCTGTGGATGGGATCCGGGGATGTTCTCCCTGAGCCGTCTGTACGCGATGAGTGTTCTGCCGGGCGGAAAAGACTATACCTTCTGGGGCAAGGGAGTCAGCCAGGGACATTCGGATGCGATCCGCCGGATCGAGGGAGTGAAGGATGCTCGCCAGTATACCGTTCCCGTGCCTTCGGCGCTGGATGCGGTTCGAAGCGGCAGCAATCCGGAGCTTACGACCCGACAGAAGCATACGAGAGAGTGTTTTGTTGTTGCGGAGGATGGTGCGGACAAAGCAGCAATCGAAAAAGCGATCGTGACGATGCCGAATTACTTCGCAGATTATGATACCACGGTGACCTTCATCTCCGAAGAAGAGATGAAGAGAGACCATGCCGGTCTGCCGCACGGGGGCTCGGTTATCTACACCGGCGCTACCGGCGAAGCGGACGGACACAAGCATGTGATCGAGTACAGCCTGAAGCTGGATTCCAATCCGGAGTTCACCGGATCGGTTCTTGCGGCATACGCCAGAGCAGTATTCCGGATGAATCAGGCGGGTGAGACAGGGGCCAGAACGGTCTTTGATGTGGCACCGGCGATGCTTTCTCCGATTTCCGGAGAGGAGATTCGTGCTCATTATTTGTAAAAAGAATATAAAAAAACAAGCATTTTAGTGATGCTTGTTTTTTTATGGGCGATTGGGAGTGACTATGAAAACAGAGGATAAAAAACAAATCTACAGGATTATCAAAACGTATCTGAAGGATCCGCATGTTCAGGAAATGAAGAATTATATCCAGCACGGTAGTGTGACGACCTATCGGCATACGATCAATGTGGTCAAAATGGCGTATATTCTTGATAAAAAACTGGGACTTCATGCCGATCAGGAGGTGCTGTTGACCGCAGCTCTTTTGCATGATTTTTACCTGTACGACTGGCACAAAAGACCATGGGGGGATTTGCATGGTTATCGCCATCCACACCGCGCCGCGAAAAAGGCAGTGGAGATTTTTGATGTGAATGAACGGGTAAAGTCGGCGATAGAGACACATATGTGGCCAGTTACCCTTTTGAAGGTTCCGCGGAGTCGGGAAGCATGGTTGTTGTGTTATGCGGATAAGTTTTCATCGATGGCGGAGACTCTCTGGATGAGATAAAGTGTTACCATATATGGTAGTATTATTTTTTTTGATGGTTGGATATCGTGTTTGATTTTTCAGTGATTTTAGGTTATAATTAAAGGGATTGTGAGATACTGGGGAGACCGGAAGATGGAGTGAAGGGAAATAAGGAGTAGAAAAGATGGCAACATTGAGTGTCGAGTTGATCAACCCTTTTCTGGCTACGGCGAAGAAAATCCTCTCTGAAGTTTGTTTTGTAGAGGTAGCGATACAGAAACCGACGTTGAAGGAGGCATCCTTCGATAAGAGCAATTGGGTGATCATAGTGGGAGTGACAGGTCAGTTGCATGGTCATGTACTTTTGGCGATGTCTGAGAAACAGGCCTGTGCCATCGCAGGGAAGATGGCGATGATGGAGATTACGCAGATGGGTGATTTTGCCAGCAGTGCGGTCAGCGAGTTGGGCAATATGATCATGGGAAATGTGGCTACGGTGTTTTCGAGTTCGGGAATCGGAATTGATATCACACCGCCGACGCTTTCCAACGGAAATGTCAGTTTTTCTTCCAAGGGTGCGAAGTCTCTATGCGTTCCGCTTATCTTTGACGGAGGCGGTCTGGATTTGTATCTGGCTCTGCAGCAGGCGTGACGGAATCGCCGGCAGACGAAAATAAACAAAGGAGGGTATTATTGGATGAAAAAGCTGTATTTTGTTACCGGTAGTCAGGATCTCTATGGGGAGGAGACTTTAGCGCAGGTTGCGAAGGATTCTCAGGAGATGGCAGCGTTTCTGAACGGGAAACTCGGTGTGGTCGGAGTTGATTTTCTCCCGACTGTGCGGAATCACACGGAAGCACAGGACACGATGATCCGGGTATCATCGGACAAAGACTGTGTCGGAGTGATCATGTGGATGCACACGTTCTCTCCTTCCAAGATGTGGACGACGGCACTTCAGAAGCTGAACAAGCCGATGCTTCACCTTCACACTCAGCACAACGAAAAGCTTCCCTACGATCAGATCGATATGGATTTCATGAACCTGAATCAGTCGGCACACGGAGATCGTGAGTTTGGGTTTATGTGTACGAGACTGGGGATCAAAAGAGAAGTTGCGGTAGGACACTATCAGAACGAAAAAACCATCGCGCACATCCGTCGGTTCGCGGAAGCGGCACTGGCTGTTGATTTCAGTCGCGGGATGCGGGTGGCGATGTTCGGAAACAATATGGCAGATGTCGGAGTGACCGATGGAGACCGTGTGGAGAGCGAAATCCACTTCGGATGGAACGTAAACTACTATGCGATCGGAAAACTGATTGATATTAAAAATGCCGTGACAGATGCTGAGATCGACAAAAAAATGGCAGAATACAACGAAAAATATACGATGGATACGGATAATGTCGAAGCCGTTCGGGAACAAGCAGCAACAGAGGTAGCGCTGGACAAGTTCCTCGAGCAGGAGAACATTCAGGCATTTACGGATACCTTCCAGGATTTGTACGGGCTGAAGCAGCTGCCCGGTATCGCGGCTCAGAACATCATGGCAAAAGGATTCGGATTCGGACCGGAGGGAGACTATAAAACATCGGCCCTGTGTGCCGTGATGAACAAGTTCGCGGAGGCACGTGACGGTGCCACAGGATTTACGGAGGATTATACCTACGATCTCACCGATGGACAGGAGCTGGAGCTCGCTTCTCACATGTTGGAGGTAACTCCGGTATTCGCGGCAAGCAAACCGAAGATTCAGGTACATCCTCTCGGAATCGGAGGTAAGGAGGATCCGGCCCGTCTGGTATTTGATTCGATCAAGGGAGATGCGATTCAGGTATCCATGATCGATATGGGAGATCGGTTCCGGATTATCTGTGCCAAAGTTGAATTGGTTCAGGAGCCGCAGAACATGCCGAAGCTTCCGGTGGCCCGTTTGATGTGGAAGCTGAAACCGGATTTCAACACGGGAGCCGCAGCATGGATCTATGCCGGCGGCGCTCATCACGCCGTGGTATCCACAGCGTTGACGGTGGATGACATGAGACTTTTCTGCAAGCTGACGGATACGGAGTTGGTTGTGATCGATGAGAATACGGATCTGGCTTCCTTTGAGAGAGAGCTGGAGCTTTTGGATCTGAAAGCGAAACTGAAATAAAGCAAATGGAGAACATATGGAATCGTTAGGTCGAAAAACATCCCTTTCCAGGGTGGAAGTATGGGCTTTGGCCTTTGGTTCGATTATTGGCTGGGGCGCTTTTGTGATGCCCGGCAGTACATTTTTACCGTATGCCGGACCCTTTGGGTCCGGTATTGCGTTAGGCCTCGGGGCGATGATCATGTGCCTGATCGCGTTTAACTTCAAGTACATGATGAACCGATATCCCAGCAGTGGAGGCCCCTTTTTGTATACTTCCAAAGTCTTCGGGTATGACCATGGCTTTGTCTGTGCCTGGTTTCTCGGGCTTTCTTATATTGCCATCATTCCTCAGAACGCGACAGCGCTGACGTTGATCCTGCGTACGGTTTTCGGCAAGGTGTTTCAGTTCGGATTTCATTACCAGGTTGCCGGTTACGATATATGGCTGGGTGAGATTCTGTTTTCCCTGCTGGCGATCCTCGCTGTGGCCGGAATGTGCTACAACGGCGGCCGTCTGGTGGGAATGACGCAGGCCGTTCTGGCAATCATTCTTTTGGCCGGAGTTGTCGTGATCACCGTCTCTGCATTTTTCAGTGAGAAATCCACAATCTCGCATATGTCCCCGGCTTTTGCGAATAACGACCGGTCGAAGATCAGCCAGGTATTGATGATCCTGTCTGCGATGCCCTGGGCTTTTGTGGGATTTGATACCATCGCGCAGTCGGTCGAGAGATTCCGTTTTCCCGTGAAAAAATCCCAGTTCCTGATGATCCTGGCGATCCTTTTGGGAGCGGGCGTTTATGTCTCGTTGACGCTGGTGACGGCATCCACTCTTCCGGAGGGATATGATTCCTGGCTCACATATCTGGCAGAGACCGGGAATTTCGAGGGGTTGAAGGCGATTCCGCTTTTCGGTGCGGCAGATGAGCTGATGGGACAGACCGGAATCATCGTGCTGACTCTTTCCGCGTTGTCGGCGGCCCTGACCGGAATGATCGGATTTTTCCTGGCTTCTACGAGGATGCTGTCTACGATGGCGGAAAAAAGAATCCTGCCGGACTGGTATCGCAAAGGCGGAGAGATGGCGCCGCGGAATGTGATTATTTTTATCGGAATTCTGTCTATGTCCGGTCCGCTGATCGGGCGGACGGCGTTGGGATGGCTGGTGGACATCTCATCCCTGGGGGCTGCGATCGGCTTTGCGTATACGTCGTTTGCCACGTTTCGTGTGGCAAAAAAGGAGGGGAGCAAAGGGTACCGGATCGTCGGGATTTCCGGACTGGTGTTGTCTGTTCTTTTTGCTGCCGTTTTGCTGGTGCCGGGGTCTCTGGATACGAGTGTTCTGGAACCGGAATCCTATCTTTCTCTCGGAGTGTGGGCAGCCATCGGGTTCGTTTTGTATTGGGCGACATTGAGGCGGCATGAGATTCGGGTGGAGAGAAAGCATGCCATGACCGTCGGTGTTATCCTGCTGTTGATCGAGGTTTTCAGTATGACTGTCTGGATGCTCCAGTCAATCCATCGGACGGTGAAGGGAGTGACAGGACAGCCGGGCGTCTCCGTAGAGGAGATGCGTAAGACCATACACGGGAAGGTGGTCGGATCGGTTATCGTATATTCAATCCTGCTGGTGGTGACGCTCCTGGCCTTGCTGGCGACCTACTATACCATGCACAAGCAGACGGTAGAGATGGAGGCCGGAAAACTGAAGGCAGAGGAAGGCAGCCGGATGAAGAGCGAATTTCTGTCCAACATGTCGCATGACATACGAACACCGATGAATGCGATTATCGGCTATACCGATTTGGCCAGAGAGAATCTGGATGATCCGAAAAAAACCGGAGAGTACCTGGATAAAATCTATTTTTCCGGACAACATCTGCTGGATCTGATCAACGATGTACTGGAAATGAGCCGGATCGAGAGCGGAAGGATCGAGTTCGATGAGAGCTTCTACGATATTCGGGCTATTTTTGACCACCTGGATTCCATGATCCGCGGTCAGGCGGAGGCGAAAAACATAACCCTTCGTTTTGAAATAAAGGAGATCCGTCATTACGAGATTTATTGTGATAGGCTCCGTTTGAACCAGATTTTTCTGAACCTTATAGGAAACGCGATCAAGTTTACGCCGGAGGGAGGAGAGGTTGTCGTTTCCGCGGAAGAGCATGAGGATCTGGACGAGCTGCATGCGAATTATGAGCTTCGTGTGAAGGACAACGGAATCGGAATGACCGACGAGTTTGCCCGGCATGTGTTTGAACCGTTTGAGCGGGAGAGGACATCGACGGTCAGCGGTGTTCAGGGAACCGGTCTGGGGATGGCCATCACGAAAAATATCGTGGAGCTGATGCACGGTATGATCGATCTGGTGACCCGGCCGGGGCATGGAACGGAGTTTATCATCCATATTCCGTTTCGGAGAAAATCCCGGGCGAGTACGAATGAATCCGGGGATGTCGTAGATGCCAGGAAGGTTGAGGCGGTTGATACGACACCGGATGAAAAGAAATGGGATTTCAGTGGGCGGAGAGCGTTACTGGTGGATGACAACATGATCAACCGGGAGATCGCCAAGGCGGTGCTGGACCGGTTCGGGTTTTCGGTTGAGGAGGCCACGGACGGAGACGAAGCCGTGGCGAAGGTGGAGTTGTCGGTCGGAGGGTATTACGATGTGGTGTTGATGGATATCCAGATGCCCCGTATGAACGGACACGATGCGACACGCGCGATCCGTGCCCTGGAGAATCCGGCTCTGGCGCAGACCCCCGTGGTGGCTATGACAGCCAACGCTTTTGAGGAGGATGTCAAAAAAGCGGAAGCAGCCGGGATGAATGCCCATGTGGCAAAGCCCATCGATATTCCGAATTTGATGGCGACACTTCAGGAGGTATTGAGCAGATAGGGAGAACGGAGAGATGGATTTTATCAGGGAGATAGAGAGGATTCGGACGGTTCGGGAACTCACCCAGAGTGAGCTGGAATGGATGCTGGAGCTGGGAGAGGACCATGCGGAGTACCTCTACCGGGCAGCACGGGAGGTATGCGATGAGGTGTACGGCAAGAAAATATATCTTCGCGGTCTCATCGAGTATACCAATTATTGCAAAAATAACTGTTTTTACTGCGGGATCCGGGCCGGTCATGTAGGATTGAGCCGGTACCGGATGAGCGATGACCGGATTATGGAGTGCGTGGAAAAAGGTTACCGTCTGGGAGCCCGTACCATCGTTATCCAGGGTGGGGAGAGCCCGATGGACGGTGACGATGCGATCGTAAAGCTGGTAAAAAGGATCCGCGAGGCTCATCCGGATGTCGTGGTGACACTGTGCATAGGAGAAAAATCACGTGCTTCCTACGAGAAGTATTATGAGGCCGGTGCGGAGCGGTATCTGCTTCGGCACGAAACAGCAAACAGAGAGCATTATCGACACCTCCATCCTTCCGCTATGAAGCTGGAGCATCGGATGCAGTGTCTTTTTGATCTGAAGGATATCGGTTTTCAGGTAGGATGCGGGATGATGATCGGGTCCCCCGGACAGACGATCGGGTGTTTGTATGAGGATCTCATGTTTATCCGGGAGCTGCAGCCGCATATGGTGGGGATCGGTCCGTTTATCGCGCAGAGGGATACACCTTTTTCCGGAGAGAACAACGGAACAGCGGATCGCACAACACGGATCATGGCCATCGTCCGTCTTCTCCATCCGCGTGTGCTGATGCCGGCCACTACGGCACTGGAGACAGTGGATCCGAATGGATATGAAAAAGGAATCCGCGCCGGGGCAAATGTCCTGATGCCGGATCTGACGCCGCCGGATGTCCGGAAAAAATACACGATATACGATGATAAAAAGGGACTCACCGTCGACGATGAGGGAGAGATGGAACGGATGAAGCAGAGAGTCCGCGGACTGGGGTATGAGATTGTGACGGATCGGGGAGATTCACTGGTTTAGATGTTTTTTACGATCCACTGAACGAACAGGATCGCCAGTCCGATATAGACGTAGAGCATGCGAAAAGAAACCCCGCGGGTATGACGGATACGTGCCACGGTGTTGACGGAAGCGAATATCAGGGCGCATACAGCGACATAGATCACAAAGGGATGAGCCAGAAAACTGTCAATCGGGTGACCGGTTACCAGCGAGACGACGGCATGAGTCCCTCCGCAGCCCGGGCAGTAGAATCCCGTGGCAGAGAGAAAAGAACAGGGGCCGATCACCGACAGCAGGTCCAGAACTCCCGTGTTTTGCAGAATCCCAATGAACAATAAACTTCCCAGAATAATCCAGGAGAGGATATAAAAGACAAAGTCTACGGATATTTTTTCTTTCTTCATGATATATAAGTATATGAAAAAGAAGACTACCTGTCAACCGTTCTGTGTTACGATTGCTTTTTGGGGGGCAGGATGGCGACGCAGAATAGAAATAGGGTTGTCAGTAGCAGGGAAATATGGTATAGTTGAAGGGATTAGAGCATATATCATTCGAACAGGGAAAGGAGTATATGATATGGCAGCACAATCGATGAGAGGAATCATGACACCGGTCAATGACATTCGGAAGAAGGTCTATGCCGAGGTGGCAAAGCTCTCCTACAATTACGAAGAAGGATCGCTGTCCGAGATGGAGCAGATCCCGTACCGGATCATTCCCGGTGAGGTATCGAAATACCGGGATTCCGTCTTTCTGGAGAGAGCGATTGTGAAGGAACGTATGCGTCTGGCGATGGGACTCCCGCTTCGCGATACGTCGGAGCATGCACCGGTATCGACCGGCGCCGACGAGTGTGTGAAGCCGGAAAAGTACTATCAGCCACCGCTGATCAACATCATCAAGTTTGCATGTAATGCCTGCCCGGACAACGAGGTTCAGGTGACGGAGGGTTGTCAGGGTTGTTTGGCACATCCCTGTCAGGTGGTGTGCCCGAGACAGGCGATTTCCTTCAAGCACGGAAGATCCTATATCGATCAGAGCCGTTGCATCAAGTGCGGGAAGTGTATCAATGTATGTCCTTATGAGGCGATCATCCGATTGAAACGTCCTTGTGCGGAAGCCTGTGGCATGAAGGCGATTTCTTCCGATGAGCTGGGAAGGGCGCAAATCAATCAGGACAATTGTGTTTCCTGCGGTCAGTGTATGGCAAATTGCCCGTTCGGCGCCATATCTGACAAAGCGCAGATTTTTCAGACAATTCAGGCAATCCGTTCGGATACGCCGGTTTATGCCGCTGTTGCGCCGGCTGTGGCCGGTCAGTTCGGTGACAAACTGACACCGGAGAAGATCCGGGTAGCCTTCAAGGCACTTGGCTTTGAGGATGCGATCGAAGTCGCGATCGGTGCGGATTTGTGTACGATCGAGGAAGCGGAGATGTTTTTGAAGGAGGTTCCGACAGAGATGCCGTTCATGGCGACATCCTGTTGTCCGGCATGGTCGATGATGGCCAAGCGGGTGTTCCCGGATGAGGCGAAGTGTATTTCGATGGCACTGACGCCTATGGTGCTCACCGGACGCCTTATCAAGAAAAAGCATCCGGGCTGCAAGGTAGCTTTCATCGGACCGTGTTCGGCGAAGAAGCTCGAAGCGTCCCGGCGTACGATTCGAAGTGACGTCGATTTTGTCCTGACCTATGAGGAAGTCATGGGGATGTTTGAGGCGAAGGAGGTCGACTTCGAGAAGCTTGAGGAGTTTGACGCGATGCATGGTGCATCGGCGGACGGACGTGGATTTGCCGTCAGCGGAGGAGTGGCACAGGCCGTGGCCAACTATATCAAGGAGAACCATCCGGAGGTGGGCGACGTGCCGATGCATGTGGCCGAGAATCTGGAGGAGTGCCGGAAGATGATGATGCTTGCGAAACGAGGCCAGTACAACGGTTATCTTCTGGAAGGAATGGCCTGCCCGGGTGGATGTATCGCCGGCGTAGGAACGGTGCAGCCTCTGGCAAAGTCCGTAGCCGCCGTTAACCTGCATAAAAAAGTATCGACCAACCAGCATTCGCATCAGAGTGATTATCAGGATATGTTGTCGGATCTGGAGGAGGATCTTTTCGACTCACCGGATTGATAAGGAGAAAAATTCGCCGGTCGGTTTATTTTTCAGCGAAATTCACTTGACAATCCGGAATTGATGTGTTAATATGGCATCTGTATCAAAGAAGAGTTATCCGCTCTCACCCGGTCGTATAGGCGTTGCCTATCACACGATTGAGGTCAACATAGACAGTGTCAGTCGATTTGTTTACGGAATCGATTTATGTGTGGATAACTCTTGTAACGGAGTTATCCACTTCTATTTTTAAGGAGGTAAGAACTATCAGCGATTTAATGATCAATGAACAGATCCGTGACAAGGAGGTTCGTCTCATCGGTTCCGATGGCGAACAGCTGGGGATCATGTCAGCGAAGGAAGCTTATTTCAAGGCCAAGGACTCGGGACTCGATTTGGTGAAGATCTCGCCGAACGCGAATCCGCCGGTGTGTAAAATCATCGATTACGGAAAGTATCGTTACGAGCAGTCGCGGAAGGCAAAGGAAGCCAAGAAAAAACAGCGTATAGTTGAGACAAAGGAAATCCGGCTGTCACCGAACATTGATGTCAACGATCTGAACACGAAAGCAAATCAGGCCAGGAAATTTCTGACCAAGGGAGACAAAATCAAAGTGTCTCTGCGTTTTCGCGGACGTGAGATGGCGCACAAGGATGTGGGACGGCAGATGATGGATCAGTTTGTGGAAAAACTGGAGGATGTTTGCGTCGTTGATAAGCCTCCGAAGATGGAAGGCAGGAGTATGGTTATGTTTATCTCGCCGAACAGCAAGTGAGCATAGACCGAATAAATGAAAAGGAGAATGTATCATGGCAAATCAGAAAATGAAGACAAAAAGAGCGGCAGCAAAGCGCTTCAAAACAACCGGAAGCGGAAAGCTGAAGAGAAATAAGGCAAATCACAGCCATATTCTCACCAAGAAGACAACCAAGCGGAAAAGAGGCCTTCGTCAGTCTACGATGATGGACAAGACCAATGAAAAGGTGATGAAAAAGATACTGCCGTATCGTTGATATTAATATAGAAAGTGGAGGTTACAAATCATGGCTAGAATTAAAGGTGGCTTGAATGCCAAGAAAAAGCATAAGAGAGTTTTGAAGCTGGCGAAGGGTTATCGCGGCGCCAGAAGTAAGCAGTATCGTGTGGCGAAACAGTCAGTGATGCGTGCGCTCGAGGAGAGTTATACGGGACGTAAGCAGAGAAAACGGCAGTTCCGTCAGCTGTGGATTGCTCGTATCAACGCAGCGGCTCGTATCAATGGGTTGTCTTATTCCAAGTTTATGCACGGTCTGAAGCTGGCCGGGATCGATATCAACCGAAAGATGCTTGCCGAGATGGCAGTATCGGATCCGGATGGATTCGCTCAGTTGGTTGAGGCGGCAAAGGGTAAGCTGTCTGCATAATGTTGTGTATCAAAAGCATCGGTGGAGTTTGCCGATGCTTTTTTTAACGGTGAGGCATGCAGTTGAGCCGGGTTTTATCCGGCAGGGAGGAACATATGGCGGAACTGAACCAGACCCCGTCCGGGATGCGCATCCATATCGGGTTTTTCGGGAAGACCAACAGCGGGAAGTCCACGTTGATCAACGCGCTGGCAGGTCAGGAGGTGTCCATCGTGTCACCGGAACCGGGAACGACGACAGATCCTGTGTACAAGGCGATGGAGATAGCGCCCATCGGTCCCTGTATGCTGATCGATACAGCCGGGTTGATGGATGAGACGACACTGGGTGAGGTGCGTCGAGAGAAGACCGAAAAGGTGGCGGAGGTCTGCGACGTGGCAGTGATCGTCAGTGAAGAAGACGAACCGGTGGGGATGCAAGGTCTTATCGATGTGTTCAACAGGAATCACACGACGATTATCTATGCATGCGGACAAAAAAGAGATGATATTGATAGTATTCGGAAGAATATCATTGAAGCTGCCCGGAAGGTATCGGAGCCGGATCTCCTTCGCGGTATGGTGTCTCCGGGTGATTTGGTGATGCTGGTGATGCCGCAGGATAAGCAGGCGCCGAAGGGACGGCTGATTCTGCCGCAGGTTACAACGCTGCGATCGCTTCTGGATGTTCATGCCCGGACAATCTGTGTCACACCGGAGGAGATGGAGTCTGCGTTGGAGGAGTTGAAATCACCACCGAAGCTGATCATCACGGATTCACAGGTATTTGATTATGTTTTCAAGAGGACGCCGGAGAAAAGTAAACTGACATCCTTCTCTGTTTTGTATGCCGGACTGAAGGGGGATGTGTCCGTATATACCCGGGGAGCGGAGGCGATGGAGCAACTGAAGCCGGGAGATACTGTGCTGGTGGCGGAGAGCTGTACACATGCTCCGATGGAGGAGGATATCGGTCGGGAGAAGATACCGGCGATGCTTCGGAAGCAGGTTGGGGGAGATATTTTTGTAGAAATCGTTGCCGGGAAGGACTTTCCGGAAGATTTGACAAAATATAATATGATTTTACAATGCGGCGGATGTATGGCTAACCGCCGTCAGATCATGAACAGGATTCGAATGGCAGAAGAGCAGGGAGTTCCGATCACGAACTATGGGATTGCGATCGCCTGGTTGAAGGGGATTCTCGGGAAGATTGAGAGATAGAGTTTTCTGAGAAATATGTCGGCGGCTCCGATTGCCGATGAAGACGATTGGGAGGAAGATGATGAGCCATTATGTGGTTGGTGATATCCACGCAGGGTATGATATTCTGCGAAAGATGATCAAAAAGATCCATCTGAAGGATTCGGATGAATTGATTATGGTCGGTGATTATATCGATCGGGGCGATCAGAATGTCGAGATGATGAATTGGCTTGAGGATCATCCCTCGAATGTGATACCTGTTCGCGGAAACCACGATGAGAATTATGCTACCTACGTCGGGCTGATGGATCAGGTGGATCGGATGTATGAGCTGAATTCGAATCCGGATTCCAATAAAGATGCCTGCAAGCTGTATGAGCTGACAGTGGGAACGCTGCTGAAGTCAGATCCCTTGTCGGCCCGGTATTTTGATATGTACGGAACGATCCGACGGATTCTCCTGGAGGATCAGGTGACGATGGGAGATTTGAGACGATGGGCGGATATGTTCCGGTCCTTTCCTATTTTTCATAGAATTGATAATACGGAGAGACCGTGTATCGTTGTGCATGCCGGTTACAGGGATGATATCACGGATGAGGATGAGAAGCTGTCATTTTTCCTGGAGGCCCGACGCCCGGCCTATACCGAGGGTGGTTTATGGAACGGTATGGTGGTCGCCGGACACACACCGACGATCATCGAAGGGGAATTCACGTTTAACGCCGGAAAGGTGTTCCGTTATCATGACCGTTTGAAAAACTGTATTTTCTATGATATTGATTGCGGAAGTGTTTTCCGGCATGAATACCATGGGGCGAAGCTGGCGTGTCTGAGGGTGGAGGATGAAAAAGTCTACTATGTTTAAAAAGGATGCTGAACCGGCAAAAATAAAAAACTGAAATATATATTGACAAGAGGATAATGGTGTGTTATAACTGTACTAGCAGAGATGGTACAGTTATAACACTTTTTTAGTGTTAGTATATTTTGGAAGGGGGGGATGACCCTTGATTCAAATCAATTACAGGGATGGCCGGCCGATTTATGAGCAGATCATGGACGGCTTTCGCAAGCAGATCATACAGGGGGTTTTGAAAAAGGATGAGAAGCTTCCTTCGGTGCGGGAGCTGGCGACGATGCTGACGATCAATCCCAACACCATCAGCCGGGCGTACCGGGAGCTGGAGCACGAGGGCTACATCTACACTTCGCAGGGGCGGGGGTGCTTCGTGGCGGGGATTCCCGATCAGAGTGAGAAGCGTATCGGTGAGCTGAAGGAGAGTCTCAAAAAGACGATAGAGGAGTTGAAGTATCTGGGAGTGAGAAAGGAGGATGTCGATGATTACTGGAATTGATATCGTCAAGGATTTTGATGGATTGAAGGCGCTGGACGGAGCGAGCTTCACTGTGGAGACCGGCAGTGTATACGGTCTGGTGGGTCCGAACGGGAGCGGTAAATCCACGTTGATCCGGCACATCATGGGTATTTTTGAGCCGGATGCCGGGACGCTGAATATCGACGGCGAGACGGTATTTGAGAATCCGTCAGTCAAGGCGAAAATGGCGTATGTGCCGGATGATACTTACTATATGAGCGGAGCTACGGTTACGGATATGGCGAAGCTCTATGCCGGGGTGTATCCGGGATTTGACAGAGAGAGGCTGGGACGGCTGTTGGAGGCGTTCCCCGCGATCCATGAAAAGTCTTCCTTTCGAAAAATGTCCAAGGGAATGCAGAAGCAGGCCTCGGTGCTGCTGGCATTGAGTTGTCGTGCGGATATCCTGGTTCTCGATGAGCCGATGGATGGACTGGATCCTCTGGCCAGACATAATATCTGGAAGGTGATCCTGGAGAGTGTGGCGGAAGAAGGGACAACGGTACTGGTATCCTCACACAATCTGCGGGAGCTGGAGGATGTCTGTGACCATATCGGCATTATGGATCACGGGCGGATCATCGATGAGCGGGATATGACGGAGACGCAGGGTGATATGGTGAAATGCTCGATCGCGTACGAGGAAGAACGGGATCTGCCGGGACTCGGGGACGAAATCACGATCCTGCATCAGACGAAGAGCGGACGGATGTTTACGCTGATCCTGAGGGGGGACCGGACCTTGATTGAGGAAAAACTCGCTGAGACGAATCCGGTTTTTGTGGATTATGTTCCGCTTACATTGGAGGAGATTTTTATACATGAGGTGGGAGGTGAGAATGATGCGATCCAAAACATCCTTGGTTAATAAAACTCTGTATGTTCAGGGGATAAAAACGCTGCTCCCAATGATGGTCGGGGCGCTGCTGGTGTATTTCGGGATGGAGTTCATCCCCGGTCTGATGAGCCTGATGAATGATTCCCGCCTGGAGGCGCAGGGAATCCGTCCGACCGATCCGGCAATCGATGGGGTTGCCATCGACATCTCGAATGTGCTTTCCAATCCGATTTTGATCGCTGCGCTGTCGATCCTGTTGACAGTATCGCTTTTCTGGTATCAGTACAGTCGGAGATCGAGCTATATGCTGCATGCCATGCCGGTGAAACGAACGACACATTTTTTCAGTCGCGTACTGGCAGGGCTGACAATGCTTGTGGGACTGGCTTTTGTCTGCTACGGATCGCTTGCCTTCCTGGTCGGTTTTTCAGGGAATAGCAGTTTGTTCCTGGAGTTGATCGGACTGCGGTTCATCGAGACGATGGTAGAGTTTTTGTTCTTTTTCTCTCTGTCGCTGTTTGTAACTGTGGTTTGCGGTAATGCGGTACTGGCACTGGCGACCTATGGTGTAGTAAACCTGTTGTGGCTGTTTATCAATATGGGAGCATCCTTTTTGCAGTATTTGCTGTACCGACATCCTATCGTATACAGCTATGGAGGAAACCTTCAGTTTCTGTTGTTTGAGAAGCTGAATCCGCTGTTTCCCGTATACTTCTTTATGAGATGTCACGAATCCCTGAATGTGGAAGGAGGAGCCGGCAGTATCGGGAATGTGGGAAGCGCAATGCACTGTTTGTTTATGTTGATTCCGGCAGCAGTCCTTTTCCTTCTGGCACTGGTATTGTATAAAAAGAAAAAGCTGGAGAAGACCGGTGATATGGTGGCCTTTGACTGGTGCAAGGTAGTATTCCGGGTGCTGTTCACGGTCTGCGGAGGCGGAGTTGCTGTGGGCGGTGTATTTGTCATGATGGTGAATGTGATGGTCCCGGACTATAACAACCTTACTTTCATGACGGTTTTTGTCCTGGTGATTTTTATTCTCGGTGCGGCGATCGGCTTCCTGGTCAGTGAGATGTTGCTGAGGAAAAGTGTGCACATTTTTCATGGGAAAAAGATTCCGGTTTTGCAGGGTCTGATTCCTTTGCTGTTGGTGGTTCTTTATGTTGTTTTGATGGCGACACATGTGCTGGGACCGAAGCTGATGCCGGATCCGGCGAGCGTATCGAAGATAAGGATCGTTGGGAATTATTCCGATGAAGATTATGAGTTTCTCCGTGACCGGGAACCGGAGGCTGTGAAGGCTATCGTATCGGCACATCAGAAGCTCATCAACGATTCGGACCTGCTGGCAGCTGAGGAGCATGTGCGAAACGGCCAAGCACACGAGTATTCCGCATTGCGTGTCGAAATCTTCAGTGACGATATGGGCTGGACGAATATCCACTATTTCATTGAAAACGAGGAAGAGAAGGAGAAACTATATAATACCTTCCGTCCCTACGTCAACCGGGAAACGAAGGTATCCTAGTGCTGCCATTTCCAAATAACAGGACATTATTACTTGTCTGTTTTTCCACCTGCTTCGTTACCTTCACTTGCCGATGCCACCGCATCGACGCGTTCAGGTGCCTTGCAGGATGGAATAAACATCCTGCGTAAAATGTCCAGGTATTTGAAAACGACAACACTAGATTTTTCAGAAAAATGTTGACAATCCGACTGAATTCTGCTAATATATCTCTTGCTGACGAAAGTCGCGATGCGGAAGTGT
>JAFYBS010000114.1 GCA_017540125.1 Eubacterium sp. | reverse complement strand
TTTTTTCGGTTTCCGCCGGTGATGACTCCGCCCTTCCCGAGTCCCTTTGACGAGGGCAGATCCTTGATGATGAGTTTTCCTCCTCTGTTTATGCGGAACACGCCGGTGGTTTCGCTTCGGCCGCCCCCCACACGACGGATTCTGTGACCGTTCAGATCGATGGTCAGATTGTTATACCGGCTTCCGATATCGATCATCTCTTTGATGTCCCAATCGGCGTAGAGCTTCATCACAGGCGCCTCGGCTCCGCCTGCCTTTTTCCAGCCATCATCGATGTTGTCATACTCGAAGGTTCTCCCGCCGATCATTACCTCCACCTTGATCGCCGGATTCTCCGGAAGCTCCGGTTCATATACGGTTTTTGCCTGAGCTCCCTTACTAAACGGAGACAGTACGAAGACCGCTGCCAAAGCCGTGATCACCATTGCCTTCTGATATCTCCTCATAGTCTCATCTCCCTTCGACGAACCGGCAAAACCGGGCGCATTTTTCTTTCCAAAAAGTCTTTCACCTATATAATCGTTTATTATTCACGAAGGTTACAAAGTTTTTTCATAAGTTTTTTTCAAGTGTAATTTTACATCAAAAAGCCATTTATTGTCAAGAAAAACGGCCTTTCGTGTGAATATGCTTGCGAGATTTCACTTGATGAGGTATAATTCGTTTACACCCACTCACTATCCGGAAATTCTTCAAAACAAAGAGGAAAAAGATTTGTTGAGATGATTTGGAGGGATTCTTATTGGAGAATAATAAAAAAGGAAGTCGTGACACGGTGATTAAAATCCTTCAGCTTGTGCTCTGCGTAGCTTATGTGGTGTTTATGTCCATCCAGGCGATAAGCATCTATGTTGCCGGAGCTGAGGCAAGAGCAATCGATCCCCGTGCGCAGATTTTTACACCGGAGATCGTGGCGGACGCGCTTTTGAAAGGTCTACCGCTACTTATCGCGGCCATAGCCGTGACCATTATTGCCGCTATTCTCGGTGTAAGAAACAAAGAAAAACCGTTTGCCGAAGCCGGACGTGTCGTTTCTGATCCCGGGGTTATGGAAAGCCGTGAGAAGAATCGCTCAAAGGCTGTTCCGATCGTTCGCTGCACGGTACTCGTCATCGCGGTGGCATTCATTATTCTCGGTATATTCAATGGCGGAGCAGACTCGATGCTCACAAAGGCAATTACTATATGTACGGAGTGTATCGGACTTGGATAATAAAAAGAAAAAAGAAACCATAAAGACCATGCGTCCCTTCAAGAGACGCCTTATACAGGTCTATGCCGCGCTCCTGTTCAACGCGCACATAAGGGGCTTCATCCAGGGCAACATCTACACCGGGAAAGGCAAGTATGCCTGTGTACCCGGACTTAACTGCTATTCATGCCCCGGAGCGGTGGGATCCTGTCCGCTCGGAGCTCTTCAGAATGCGCTCGCCGGTTCCGGTAAAAAGGCCGGATTTTATATCTTCGGCATACTTCTCCTTTTCGGGCTGATCTGTGGTAGAACGATATGCGGCTATCTCTGTCCGATCGGACTGATACAGGAACTCCTGCACAAAATCCCTACCCCGAAGATACCCCGGAACCGTGTAACAAGAGCTCTCTCCTATCTGAAATACATCCTGCTCGCGGTTTTCGTTGTCGGAATAACTCTCTGGTACGGCTTGGTGGATGAAACCACTGTCCCTGCCTTCTGCAAGTACATCTGTCCCGCCGGTACCTCCGAGGGTGCGATCGGTCTGCTGTCAAACCCTGCCAACGCGGATGATTTCAGTTTGCTCGGCATATTTTTCACACGAAAGTACATAATCATGCTGTTTATCGCTCTTCTTTGCATACTCTGCTACCGTGCTTTCTGCCGGTTTCTCTGCCCGCTCGGAGCGATTTACGGTCTGTTCAATCGGTTCAGTATCATCGGCGTAAGAGTCGACAAGAGCCTCTGCAACAGCTGCGGTGCCTGTGTAAAAAGCTGTCAGATGGATGTCCGTCATGTCGGAGACCACGAGTGTATAAACTGCACGAAATGCATGGATGTCTGCACACAGAAAGCGATATCCCTGAAAGCCGGGCGCATCACACTCCGAGGTCCGGAGGTTGAAGCCGCAGGCGAAAGACAAAATTCAGAAAAGAAAAGAAAGCGTTTCGAAAAGATCACCTGGTGCATAGCCTTTGCCGCTCTGGTGTTCGCCCTCGTATGGTTCAATTTCCTTGACCCGTCCCTGAAAAAAAATGAGGGCCCGTCCGTCTCACAGACTCAGACTACCGGCGTTTCAGAGATACCGGTCGGTTATGAAATAGGTGATAAACTCAGCGATTTTGAGATCGAGCTTTTTGACGGCAGTAAATTTTCGATAAGCGGAGCTGCCGGAAAACCTGTTTTCATCAATCTTTGGGCAACATACTGCGGCCCGTGTGTGAAAGAACTCCCGTATTTTGAAGAGCTCTATAAGGAGCATGGGGACGACATTGCGATCGTCGCCGTTCATTACAAGGATGTCGTGGAGGATGATCCCAAGGCGTTTGTTAAAAACAAGGGGCTGGACCTTCCGTTCGCTCTTGATGATCAAGCGCAGACTGTCTGGAAAGCCGTGGGCGGAGCAGAGTCGCTGCCGCAGACAATCGTCCTCGACAGAAACGGTGTTGTTATCTACAACCAGAGAAAATCCGTGGACAAAGCCCTGCTGGATTCACTCTATAAAGAAGCCTCGGAAGGATTCCGAGGCTCCAAAGAATAATTGAGTTTATCGTCATTTCTTAATTCTCATCACCGGTAACCTTTCTCTTCCTGCGCGTCGTCCCAACAGCGAAACCGATTCCGATGCCGGCCACACCGCAGAGCGCACCGATCAGCGCTACCGTTTCTACGCCTGTCGAAGTTCCGATATCCGCAGCCGAACCGCTGACAACCGTGTCATCCGATGATGTATCCGCGGACGGTTCGCCGGTTGCAGATGGTTCACCGGCTGCCGTTTTCTCCTTACCTCCATCGGTATCCTTATCATCGACAGATTGTCCATCATAGCGTGAGAAGTATAAATAGGTTCCCTTATTTTTATCGTTGTAGGACCAGCCTTTCTCTCCATCGGCGTAGGTCAGGTTCTGCGGCATGTTCGGTTGGTCAAACATGTGAAGCGGTGTGGCTGCACCGGATTTGCTTCTGCCATTTCCGTAGTATACCTTTAATTCATAGCCGGACTCCGGTGCCATGATCGGTGCGCCGGCCCGTTCATCTTTGGTCTGGTACAGCGCCAGCCATTGCTTGGATGAGCCTCCGTTCAGATCACCCGGGTTACCGTTATTGTCCCTGACCGACTTATATGTCACATAAGCGGTTTCTTCGTCTCTGTTTATTGTCATGTCCACAATATGATGAGGAATCGGCAGATGATCCCGGTTGTAGTATTGATAAAGAGCTATCACATTTAATACGATATCGGCCACTGCCAGAATGACGAAGGCAATATTAAACCCCATTGACAGTCCGTACAGGACTTTTGCCGACGTGCTTTCCCCACGTGCTACCTTTTCAAGCTCGGCCGCCGCTTTCTTTGCGATCGCCTGTTCCTCTTTACTTCCGTCATTTACAATAACTCTCAACGTATGAAAGGGATCATCAAAATCTTTCAGGTTACTGAGCATGTGCTCAACTTCTTCTGAAAAATGATACTCAACGTTGTTAAGATTTCGCACTACCGTCTCTGCCGCTTTGTCAACAGCTCTATTATAGAATCCAAAGAGAAGGATTGATCCGAATATTCCGCCGCAAAAGAACCCAAGCTGAACCACCGGATCATCGACTTTACTGTCTACAAATTTATCCGTCCATTTAGTTTCCGAACTGTTACTGTAATCCAGCGCATCACTTGTTACCGCAACGCCCCCTTTGAATATCTCTCTGTCAACGCCCTCGTATATGGATTTCGGCTCGCCTTTTGTCTGCTGTTCTATGCTTTTCTGGGCCAGCTTCCTGGATTCCTCCACTTCTTTTCCACCCTCTGTTCCCACGGCTTCCATCACTTCATTCAGCTTCCCTTTGTCATAATCATTCATCAGGGTTGCGGAAAATGCCTGAACAATCAGTGAATATAGGTTCACGGTGGAGTTGATCCCCGCCTGCTGACCCGGCTGCAGGCAGGACACCATCGGATACAGCTTGCGCAGGTTGTCACCGCTGATCTCCAGTTTGTCCTGCATGAAAAAGTCCAAAAGCGATTTGCCCTCATACTTATACATCGTCAGGTTTTCCGCACAGGCTGCTTTCGTTTCATAATCCATACCTTCTGCCGTCGTATAATTCTTCTCTTTCCACGCCTTCAGCTCTTCCTCGGACATCGCCTCGACGCCGCATCTTTCCTCGTATTTTTTGATGTCTTCAAATTTCTGTCTCAATTCATCCCAGGCATCTGCAATTACAACAGCTCCCTCCTTGTATTTCTTGTCCATAAAGCTTTTTGCCAGGCTGTCGTCACCATTATATGCCTTTTTGATTCTGTTATAGAACTTATCATATCCACCGAGTGCCTCCATGCGATCCAGCCAGGTTCTGTTCCCGCTCTCGCTGGCCAGTGAAAGCTCCTGCTGGATAAAAAGGACAACTTCTCCGTTTGCCTGGAGAAAGATATTGGTCAGCTGCTCCTCATCCTTTTCCTCATCCGGGTTCAGTTCGGCCAGGAGGTCTCCCAGGAGCTTCCCGGAATCATCCTCCTTGTATCCGTTCAGGAGATCATGGGCCTCGACCGCGGTTTTAACCTCTTTTTTCAGGTTTTCCTGATAGTTTTTTATCTGAGTCTTCAGATCATTCACCAGATCCCTGTATTCTTCTTTCATTTTCTCAAGGAGAATCTGGTAATCGCTCTCGCTGTAATTTCCTTTTTCATTCATCACAGCGATGTCCCGCACAGCTTCTTTTTCGTTTTCCGTCGTGCAGTAGCATAAAAATACGCCGACTCTGGCGGAAAACGTACCGTCGGTTCCGTCATTCAGATCGCCCTCCACTGCATGCCAATCACCGTCAGACTGCCTCTTGCACCAGTCCTCGGCATCGGCCAGGCTTCCTTTTTCCTTGATGAAAAGCTTAAATTCCTTGATATACTTTATGTCTTTTTCGGCCGCATGGGATCTCACAAACTGCATTGGTGAGATCAAGGCCAGTGTAAACACCAGTATAATGGCTATAAACCTTTTCATTCGAATTAACTTCATACGCATCATCTCCTTGGTTTTGTAACATGTGTTCTCTCACACGACCTCAATAATCCCTTCACCTATATAATCGTCGATTTCTGATGAAGGTTACACAGAATCCTTTACCTTTTTCCTCCGGCGTGTCGCCCCAACAGCGAAGCCTATCCCGATACCGGCCACACCGCAGAGCGCACCGATCAGCGCTGTTGTTCCCGCACCTGTCGAGGTTCCGATATCGGCTGCCGCACCGCTGACAGCGGTTTCATCGGTTGCAGTATCCGCAGACGGTTCAGCGGTTACGGATGGCTCGTCGGAAACCGTCTCCTCTGTTTTCTCATCTTCTTTATTGATGAGACTTCCGTCATAGTGGGAGTAATATAAATAGGTTCCCCTTCTTTTGTCATTATATGACCAGCCTTTTTCTCCGTCGGCATTCGTCAGGTTCTGCTCCACATTCGGTGTGCCGAACATATGGAGCGGAGTCGTACCGTAGGATCCTCTTTTGCTGTTTCCGTAATAAACCTTTATTTCATATCCTGAATATCCGGCCCCCGGTGCCACGATCGGCGCGCCTGCTCTCTCGTCATAGGTCTGATACAAAGCCAGCCATTGCTTGGATGAACCTCCGTTCAGATCACCCTGTTTACCATTATTATCTTTGACCGATTTATATATCACATACGACGTTTCTTCGTTTTTGTATGCTGTCAGATCCACGATATGATGTGGGATAGGCAGATGATCCCGGTTATAGTAATCAATCAGCGCCACCACATTCATAATGACATCGGCCACGGCCACCAGGATGAGGAGAATCGTAACACCCCTTGACAATGCGTACATGATCTTTGTACCTGCACTATCACTGATTGTTGCCTTTTCCAGTTCCTTCATCGCCTGCTTTGCGATAGCCTGTTGTTTTTCACTTCCTTCTCTTACGATAGTTCTCAACTGAAAGAAGGGATCTTCATAACCATGTAGTTTGTTGAGAACTCTCTCAACTTTTCTTGAAAAATGATACGTCAGCTCGCCATTGTCAAACCTTCGTATAGTCATCTCTGCCGCTTTATCTAAAACAGTATCATATGCGATATGGAGCGCGATTGCCGCAAATCCTCCGCAGCAAAAACCACCGACGAATAAACACTGGATCTCAGAGTTGTTTTCAACAAACCGGTCCGTCCATTTGACTTCCGAACTGTTACTGTAATCCAGTGTATCGGAGGTTACCGCAACGCCTCCCTTGAATATCTCTCTGTCAACGCCCTTATATACGGATTCCGGTTCGTTTTTTTTCTGCTGATCGATGTTTTCCTCAACCAGCTTCCTCGATTCCTCCACTTCTTTTGTATTCTCTGTTCCCACGGCATCTTTTACTTCCTCTAACTTACCTTTGTTATAATCATTCAACAAGGTTGCGGAAAATGCCTGAACAATCAGTGAATACAGGTTCACTGTGGAATGAAGCCCCGCCTGCTGACCGGGCTGCAGACAGGATACCATCGGATACAGCTTACGCAGATTGTCGCCGCTGATTTCCAGTTTGTCCTGCATAAAAAAGTCCAAAAGCGATTTGTCCTCATACTTATACATCTTCAGGTTATCCGCACAGGCAACCTTCTGCACATAATCTATTCCTTCTGGTGTCGTATAATTATTGTCATTCCACTCCTTCAGTTGTTCCTCGGACATCGCCTCGATGCCGCATCTTTCCTCGTATTTTTTAATATCCTCAAATTTTTGTCTCAATTCTTCCCAGGCATCCGCAATTTCGACAGCTCCTTCCTTGTATTTCTTATCCATAAAGCTTTTCGCCAAACTGTCATCACCATTATGTGCTTTCTTAATTCTACTGTAAAACTCATCATAACTTCCGAGCTTCTCCATACGATCCAGCCAGGTCCTGTTTCCGCTCTCGCTGGCCAGTGAGAGCTCCTGCTGGATAAAAAGGACAACCTGTCCGTTGGCCTGGAGTAGGATATTGGCCAGCTGCTCCTCATCCTTTTCCTCATCCGGATTCAGCTCCGCTAGGAGATCTCCCAGGAGTTTCCCGGAATCATCCTCCTTGTACCCGTTCAAAAGGTCATGCGCTTCAACCGCGGTTTCAACTTTCTTTCTCAGGTTTTCCTGATAATTTTTTATCTGGGTCTTCAGATCATTCACCAGATCCCTGTATTCTTCCTTCATTTTCTCAAGGAGAATTTGGTAATTGCTCTCGCTGTAGTTTCCTTTTTCGTTCATCACAGCGATGTCCCGCACGGCTTCTTTTTCATTTTCCGTCGTGCAGTAGCATAAGAATACGCCGATCTTATCGGAAAAGGCGCCTTCTGTTCCGTCATTCAGGTCACCTTCCACCGCATGCCAGTCACCATCGGACTGCCTCTTGCACCAGTCATCGGCGTCTGCTTTCGTTCCGTCCTTCTTTATGAAAAGTTTAAATTCCTTGACATACTTTACGGTTTTTTCGGCCGCATTGGATCTCACAAACTGCATCGGTGAAATCAATGCCAGTGTAAACACCAGTATAACGGCTATAAACCTTTTCATTCGAATTGACTTCATACGCATCGCCTCCTTGGTTTTGTAACATGTGTTCTCTCACACGACCTCAATAATCCCTTCACCTATATAATCGTCGATTTCAGATAAAGGTTACAAACAAATTGATTTTACTCCAAAAAATCACATATTGTCAAGAAAAATGGCCTTCCGAGTAAAATGCTTGCGAGATTTCACTTGATGAGGTATAATTCGTTTACACCCACTCACTATCCGGAAATTCTTCAAAACAAAGAGGAAAAAGATTTGTTGAGATGATTTGGAGGGATTCTTATTTATGAAAATAGCAGTAACAATATTTGTCGCAGGCTTACTGTCTCTTGCCATGCTTGCAGGCTGCGGTCAGGAGGCTTCCACGGAAGATGCGGCTTCCGCGGCTCCGGTAGAAACCGAGGCTTCCGCGGTCGCCGGGGCAGATACCGAATCCGAAACCGGCGAAGGTGTTTACAAAATTTATGTTTCCAACGCTCTCGGCTACCCCGTGCCGGGTGTAAAGGTGCAGTTCTGCTCCGCGGATGAATGCCTGTTCGGAACGACAGATAGTGATGGCTATGCCGAATTCAATCAGCCCGAAGGACAGTCCTACGAAGCGCACGTGTTAAGCGCACCTAAGGGTTACGCGAAGGATGAAACCGTATATCCGGTTCCCGATAAATACGCCACTGTCGAGATAGAACTTCATGTCGAAGGCGGTCTCGATGCTGTGGCCGAAAATGCAGAAAACGCTAACGTAATGGATCTTTCGGAAGCCGGAGCGAAATTTGACGGCAAGGGTGCCTACGCCGATACGAAGGGAAGTCTTATTTCGGTTTACGGTGAAAGCTTCCTGGAATCCGAGCCGAGTGTATGGTCTTTCAAAATGATGTATTACGCTTACCCATGGAGCGAACTGTCGGGCGTCATAGAATATATCGAGGATTGCGTTGATGCCTCTTCAGAAGGAAAACCGTTGCCAGAAGCCCCTGAAAAAAACTGGGAAAAATGGTCGGAATCCATCGGAGAACTCTTCCATGTTTTCGCTATAGACTCGGGGAAAGGCAGGAAAGAGCTGAAGCCCTATGTCGAAGATACACTTGGAACCGATGAATTTAAACTTGAAAAAATAAAAAAGCTCGGTGACCTTACTTACTTTATCGTTCAGGATCCCAGGGAAACGACAGGGAAAATAAGCATTTATAAGAAGAACATGGAGCCTGAATACTTTAAGGAATATAAAAAGCTTCTGGGAAGCAGGCAGGACTTCATGGATTCCCTCATTTTCGTCATGCCTGTGTATCCCGTGAACTACAACATCGGTGATACAATCAAATTTGAAACAAAAGATGTAAACGGTGAGTCTGTCAAGAGTGCTGACCTCTTCAAAAAAGCGAAAGTTACCATGATAAATGTCTGGTCAACCACCTGCCACGCCTGCATCGAGGAGATGCCCGAGGTTGAAAGCATCGGTAAGGAGTATTCGGAAAAAGGGGGGCAGATCATACTTGTCTGCGCTTTTGCCAATACTCCCAAAGAGATTGAATCCGTGAAGCAGAAGCTCGACAACCTGGGCTGTACGTTGCCTTGCATGGCTTCTTTTGAGGCGATGGAAAAAGTCTTTCCCTCCACGTCCCTTCCCACAACCTACTTTGTTGACAGCGAGGGAAAACTTCTTGAAGAACCCATCGACGAACCGAATCCGACATTATACAGAGAGTGTTTTGATAAACATCTCAGGGAATAATACTGCATCGGTGAGATCAATGCCAGTGTTCAGCCTTTTTCGAAAATGTCACATTGAGCGGCGCGTATATCTCCAATCCGTCTTCGCTCAACAGGACATAGCTTACCGTGACAAAGTCGTTGTTAAACGAGATTGAATTGAAGTCTTTATCATACAACCCCAATACGGAGGCATGGCGGGATACGTTAGAGTTCAGGTCACAGGACAGCTTGAGAGCATTCAGAATACCGCTGTCGGTATAATCCGTAAGAGTTCTCTTCGTCACTTCGATCTCCGGAACATAAATATCATCCGTCACCATCACATTAACGGAGAGGGTCTTTTTAACCAGATTTCTCTCAGCCACGCTCTTTTCGTCTCTCGGCTGTTTCCACTTAAATGTCACACCGTAGGTGCCGGGAAGCGCGTAAAGCAGATCTCGTTTTTTATCGGGATAAAACTCCTGAGGCTTGTTCTTTTCTTCTTCCGTGGAGTCATAAGCCGACAAAATCAGACCCTTTTCCGCATCATCCTGGGTGATCACCACACCTTTATCGAACTTCGTGGCTGTGAAATTAGCGGCTCTGTTGTTTAAGAATACATAATGATCGGTCGACGGTGCCGTTTCTCCGCCTTCCTGATCTTCCGCCTGCTGATCGTTATTGTTTTCATCCGCAAATCCCGGCTGCTTCGTCTGCCACTTGGCTCCGGACTGTACCGCCCCCCTGAAATCAAGTATCACCGAAGAGCCCTTCACCTGATAGTGCTTTGCTACGGCATTCTCACGATCCGGTAAATAGGTATAGGGGTGTCCCGATCCTGTTGCAAAGCGCCCCTCCGTCCCGACGGTATACTTCACTTCATCGCCGATACAACCGATATATTTGCTATTAAAATCCGTTCTCCAGGACTGACTTCCGATATAAGATTTTCCGGCTTCGATTTCCTCGTTTGTTAGTTTAGGATAGGTGCCTTCGTCATACTCACCCATATACACGTAGCCCGCGAACACACCGCCTATGGTCGCTTTCAGTCTGACCTTGGAGACCGCTCCCAATCCGGCGGACAAAGACACCTCATCGGATTCGGTTTCTATGCTGTAGGTCGCGTTCGGCGGATTATCCGAATCCAATTCGTAAACCTCCTTCGGAAGAGCCTTCACATTGATCGTACACGTCGCGGTTTTGGTCACTCCCTTATAGTTCGCCGTCGCTTTCACGGTATAGGAACCTGCCTTGGCACCACTGGACAAGAAAGATGTTGCCGTCGGAGCCCCTTTTTCCGGTTTTTTTACCTCAAATCTGTCGCCAAGGATTACCGTGCCGCCGTCCGAGTGTTTGAAGCTGAACGGTTCCGGATCCTTGGGACTTACAATCTCATAAGTAATATCCAGTTCGCCTGCCTGAGTTCCCGCTGCCAGATCATGTCCCTTTGCATCCTCTACCGTCGCTGTTATTCTGTTTTCCACCTGATACACTTCATCGTAACAGTTAGATACGGTTTTTCTGGATGGTTCGATCCGGAAAACAGACATCGCGCCCGTCTCATATATCTTCACGGGGATATAATAATCGGTTGTCACGGTATTCTTTTTTGCTTTTACATTGATGTAGCATTCTCCCTGCTTGACTCCGGTTATGGTTATGTTGCAGAATTTACCTGCCCCCTCTACCGTAGCGGTCGCGATAAAATCGTTGGAAGACTTGACGGAATACTCATCGTATGAGATCGCTTCGTTATCCTCGAGGGAGGACGCGTAGAAGGAATATTTCTCGTTTGTATCGGCTTCCAACTCAACATCTTCCGCATCGATACCATTATAAAACTTCGCTACACTCTCATCACTTCCGGGCCATGTCTTTACATCCAACATGGCCATAAAATGCGGCTCCCCCACCACCGGCTTCGTAGGAATACAGGAAATGATGCCTGTGCCTGTTACATCCAGTTTTGTGGTCAAATTCTCCTTCCCGGTATAGGCCACCTCAACCTTAGCGGTAGTACCGACCTTTTTCATTTTGATATTAGCAGTGGATGTCGGAGAGGTATTCCACGTAGCCTCACTACCTGTGATATTCATGGTAACTCTCGAGTCGAGATCCACTACCGGTGTAACATCGATACTGTTCGCGTCAAACAGAGCCACCTCGATCGGCGTTTCAACATCTTTCTGTGCCTCTGTGGTTACCACACGGATGGAAGTTGGAGCGCCCACCGACGCGATAAACTCTCTTGATGAAGCAAAATCCTTACCTTTATAGAGATTGACGACTACTTTATCCTTATCCGAAAAGGACGAGTCGAGAGATAACGTCGCGCTCGTCCCTGTCGCTGTCGAGCCGTCCTCGAGGGGTTCATAAAACACCTCATAATGAATTTTGTTGACAGGGATCGTTTTTCTCACCATTCCCTGAGCATCATATACATCGATATCAAACTTATCCTTGTCCAGTCCCTGGGTGTCAAACATGTAATCCATATCCAGGGTGGCAATAATCTCGTTGGACTTGGTCTGCTTCACACCTTTCAACTCCGCGGCGAGTTCATCTTCCCCGACCGTGATATCGGCAGACGCGGAGCCCGCTCCTATCGTGGCTGTGATCTTCGTGGTACCCAAATCCAATCCGCCGATTATAGCTATCGATTGCCCATTTACCGTGGGTTCTGTCTGCACTATGTCGGCAATATCAGGGTTTTCAATCACCCAGTTTACGGGCTCGTTTGCCGTATCGGGGGAAAGAATGGCAATTACTCCTATAAACTCCCCGCCCAGGGCACACCGGTATCTCGGTTTCTCAATCGATATGCTGACGCCGGATACAACCGGAGTCGGCGTAGGTTCCACCGTGGGTGTCGCAACAGGTGTTGACGTAGGTGTCGGAGACGGCGACACCTTTTTCTTGACTCTTACTCTCTTTTTAAAAGTGTACGTTTTCTTTCCGTTAACCTTCTTTTTCAGCTTCAACTTGACAGTAATCCTGGTACTCCCTTTTTTCTTGCCGGTAACCTTGAATGAAAGGTTCGTCTTTTTCCTCGCGGAAGCGATTTTTTTATTCTTTATTATAACCTTTAAGCTTTTGACCTGCTTACTTTTTACGCCCTTGACTTTAACAATCTTTGTTTCGTCAACCGTGACAGAGATTGTTTTGGACCCGGTAAGCTTAACCCTTTTCGCGGCCTGTGATACCGGTCCGATCATGCCGAATGCGAGAGCAAACACAAGAGCTACCGCCCAAACCTTACTGTATATTTTTTTGAAAAATATACCCATACTTTTCCTCCTTACTGAGTCCATGTCCCATGCCGGCTGATGTTGTCAATGTTCCCCGGTTATACATCCATGCGTTTATATTTGGTCTTTTTCGGAGTGCCCGAAGCTATGATAAGCGTCTTCGCCTCCTTAAAACCGGCCGAATCCGCATAGATATTGAAGGTCGGCTTTTTGGCAATCCCCTTAAACGCGTTTTTCTCGATCGAGATCAGATTGATAACACTGTTGATCGTAATGGTTTTCAGATTGGCGCAATTATAAAATGCCTTCTCTCCTACGTAACTCAGCATTCCGGTCAGTGTTACCTTTTTCAGACTCTTCTTCCCGGAGAAGGCGCCGTCATCCAGCATAACTACTTCGTAATCGATCTCCGTGCCTCCTTCATCCGTAACCGTCACGCTGTCCGGAATATTGATGGATTTCGGATTTCCGGAAGCTCCCTTGCAGACCGCGTAGCCCTCGGAGAAAAGATCATATAGCAATCCGTTGTATTCATAATCTTGCTGATTGGGTTGAATCTCCCCTTGTTCGTTATCCACGTAATCATCCTTGGAGTACTTGGGGTCATCGGTTTTATCCTGATTTGTCTTATTCGAAACATTCAACAGCTGGCAGACATAGTCATAGGTATACGTCGTTCCCGTAGCCGTCGGAACACGGGCACTGTCCGATGCCCTGGCGTGAGCCCCGCTGGTATCCAGCGTGAGAAGTTCATCGGTGGTACGATTGAAGTATTTGTACTCTACCCCTTTGTCCGTAGCAAGATCCCATGTACAATCCAGCTCATAATAGCTTCCGTCCAGATAAACCATATTCCATGCATGAGTACCGGAATGGATGATAAAACTCGATACTCCCAGATCGTCCAAAAGGATCTTGGCCATATAGGAAATCCCGATACATACACCGAGATTCTCTACCATGGGACCGTAGGCGCTTTTCGACTTATGCCACTGGAGCGTATACATACCCGGCTTGGAATAATCATATTTCACCCGGCTGCAGATATACTCGTGAACCAGATACTCCTTGATCGGCGCGGAGTCCATTGAAAAACTCTTATCGTTTACGATCACCGTTAACGCTTCCTTCTCAAACTGGATTAAGGATTGTCCCCACTGGTTATAATCAAAATCCTCCGAAGTATCAAGATGATTCAGAGCGAAGAAATACATGGATCCTTTTTTGAAATAGCTCACCCTGTACATCTGCCTTAACAAATTGTACGGATGATCATAAGCATACGCGACACTTGCCATACTGAACATCTGCTTCACTTCATCCTTTGAATACGCATTTCCGAAATCCAGTAAGGCAACCCTGCCGCTCATCACATCATCAGCCAACGCGTCCTCGATCCTCGGGTCGGATTTTGCTTTATCAAAAAACTCATTGCTCGATGAGAACGGCTGAAAAGTAACATATACCTGAGCTATCGCAGTATAGATCTTCTTTTCATCATCTGTCAGAACCTGATAATAACCGTCGGTCCCGGATAACTCCTCAACCGCTGTTTTCAGTTCCCCGGCTTCCGCCTTCCTCATCACCTCAACGGCTTTGGCGAGCTTGTGCTTCAGCTGGTACGCGCTCTTCGCAGTGACAGAGTCCGCCGTCAGCGCGGTATCCGCGACGCTAACCGCGGTTGCCGCCCGCGCGGAATCCGCCTTTGGCCCCGTCACCGGAACAAACGCCAGGGCAAGTATCAATGACAATACGATGGAAAATACTCTCTTTGTTCTTGTTTTCATGGTATACTCTCCTTTCTCTCAGGGGTTCTTCCTAAACCTCGATACCGGCTGCCTGCAGCTGGCCCTTCAGTTTTTTCCGCAGTCGGAATAGTTCCACCTTTACTTTGTTTTCCGAGCAGTGATGGAAATCCGCGATTTCCTTCACCGACTCCATAAACCAATATCGTCTCACGAAGAAATCCCGCTTTCCCTTATCCAGGCCTGCCAGAAATCCGTTCAGGGATTTCTTCAGCACCATCTTGTCGACTAGCTGATCCTCCATGTTGATCCCGCCGATGCAATCCTGCAGCTCGTCCATATACGAAACTGTTACGGCATCCCGTTTCTTTGCCGTACTCTTGCGGACCGCGTCCACCGACAGGGCTCTGGTGATCTTTGCCAAAAAGGCAAAAAGCCAGGTCCTGGGTTCATGGGGTGGGATACTCTCCCACGCCTTCAGCCAAGTGTCGTTCACACATTCCTCCACCGTGGCATCATCCGGGATGATCTTCCATGAGATCTTTCGCAGCGGTTTGCCGTATTTGTCGGACGACTCCTTGATCGCCTGTTCATCTCTTTTTAAGTAAAGCTCTACGATTTCTTCGTCTTCCATTTTCACCACTTTTCTATTTTTTCTTGTTTTGTTTTTTCATGTTGTCGGGTTGTTTTTCAGAGATACTATTTTTCCCGCTTTTTGCGAATGATCAGATACAGGAAGGCTCCCGCTGCCACCAGTCCCAAAATCAAAACTCCCACCAGGATACTTCCGTTCTGACCGGCTGCCGTCGCCAGATCACCGCTACCACTCACCTCGGAGCCACCGGACATCCCTCCCAGAACCAGCAGCCCTCCGGAGAGAAGCGATATCGCCAGGCACGCCGCCATTCCCGCGTAGTGCCACCAACGGACACGGATGATGTTGGTCCCACCGCCTCTTTCATGAGCTTCGTATGACTCCTGGATGTACTCTTCATCAATCATATCGATAAACTCTAAAGCATCCAACTGATCCATAGTAATCACTCCTTCCCTTTTTCATTTTTTTTTCTTCTCATTCGGAAAAACCTTTCACCAATACAATCGTGTTTTTTGATTGAGGGTTACGCTTTTTCTTAAAAAACTTTGCTTCACGTTCTCCTCCTCATCTGCGGAATCGCTTCACCTGCTCGGACATCTCGGTCAACTCCTCCTTGGACAACTCGGGAAGTCTCTCCAGCTTGTCCATAAATGCCTCCAGAGTGTCCTGTCTGCGGCGGTTGATCAGTTCCGTATAGTAGTTTACCACCACACCGGTGATCAGGGCGATCACGATACCGGAATACAGAGTAACGACGACCGAGATGATCTTCGGTAAAAATGAAGTCACGACGATATCACCGAACCCGGCTGTCGAGATCACGGCATAGCAATACCACAGGGCATCGGCAAAGGTAGGGATGTTCGGCTCAAAAACCCAGATTCCCAGTGCCGACAAAAGCACAAATACGATATACACGAGAACAATCTTGTCCGTATGCGTCTGCCGCAGGATCTGCCGCAGCGGAGTGAACTTCTTCATATCTTTCATATCCCCTTATTCACAAATCGATGTTTTCCCCGACGGGAACAGAAGAATTATACCATAATATAGCTTTCGTTTCAAGTATCGCGTTTTTCGGCGTTTTCACGGTATTTCCCGATTTCAAAAAAAAGTTGCGAAATCCATGTTTCTATGATATAGTGTTATTATGAACAAATTGGAAGAAGCCATCATCTATGCTACGGTGATGCACCAGGGAAAAGTCCGAAAATTCGGAAAAACCCCGTATATCCTTCATCCACTGGAGGTGGCACAGATCCTCTCTACCATGACGGATGATGAGGATGTTATCGCCGCCGGAATCCTCCACGACATCGTGGAGGATACGGATGGAACTCTGGCGGAGATTGAAAAGCGGTTCGGAAAAAGAGTGGCCATGCTGGTCGATTCCGAATCGGAGAACAAATACCCGGATGAGGATCCCAAAGCCACCTGGAAACGACGCAAAGAGGAGTCCCTGCTGCTTCTGAAGAACAGTGAGGACATCGGCGCGAAGATGCTCTGGCTGGCGGATAAACTGGCAAACATCCGATCCCTGTCGGGAATCTACTCGGAACGCGGTGAGGCGATGTGGGACGTACTTCATCAGAGTGATCCCGAAATGCATCGATGGTACTATCAGAGTGTCGGCGAGATCGTGGAGCTTTCGCTCAACAAAACAGGGGCCTTCAAGGAGTATATCAAGCATATCAACTTCATATGGCCGGGAACGTTTGACACGGAAAAAGCCAGATACCGGAAATACCGGGAGGTCTCCATCGATGGCTGCGAGCTTCTCGGATGGGGCGCCAAAGGAGAAGTATACCGCTTTGATGAGGAACTCATCATCAAGGTTTACAACCATAACAACACCTACCGTGATGTGGAAAATGAAATTGCCCAGAGCCGCAGGGCGTTTGTGCTGGGTATTCCCACGGCGATCTCCTTCGGAATCGTGTCGGTGGGCGACCGGTACGGATCTCTGTATGAGCTTCTGGATTCCGAAACGATGTCGTCCTTTATCTCGAAGAATCCGAAGCAGGTGGAGGGCTATGCCAAGATCATGGCAAACCTCGCCCGGGATATTCATGGGATTACGGTTTCGGAGGATGATGTGTTCCCTCCGGTTATCGAGCGTCTGAAAAGCTACGTCTCGGGCGGAGTCGAAAAGGAAGACCCCAAACTGGCCCGTCGATGCATGGAACTCATAGACGCTTTACCGAATACCGGGACACTGGTACATGGAGATTTTCATACCGGGAATGTGTTTTTGCAGAACGGTGATCCGCTGCTGATTGATATGGATCGTCTCTCAACCGGCCATCCGATCGCGGAGATCAGTGATCTTTACTATTTCTATGTAGTACTGGGTGAGGAGGATCCGTCAGTAGTTGAAAAATTTATGGGCTTTTCCTACCGGACGGCAAAAGCTTTTTGGGAATATTTTCTGAAGTATTATCTCGATACCGATGACCGGGACCGCCTTCAGGATGTCACCGATAAAGCCGCTCTTCTCTGCTACGTCCGGATGATCAATAAGCTTCATAAAAATGTAGATATCCCCGAGGAGGATCAGGTACTGATACGGAAGTATCTGGAAAAGACGGTTACATTGGCAGATAAACTGGATACGCTTTCATTTTAGGGAAACGCTGACTGGAGCGTTTCCCTTTTTATCCGGTCAGTTTTTTTCGGTCGATATTGACAAAAAGGGGTCCGGATAGTATAATGGACGGAGTTTTCTGGGAAAAATTCTATAGATTACGGAGGAAATACTGTTTTGTCAAGAACTAAGGAAGAGTTATCCAACCTGAAAAATCTCGGCCACCACGTTACCTCGTATATATTCGACTATGATCCCGGTATCCTGGAGGCTTTTGATAACCAGCACTGCGAAAACGAATATGTGGTTACTCTGGATGCTTATGAGTTTACTACTCTGTGTCCCATGACGGGGCAGCCGGATTTCGCGAAAATTTTTATTTCCTATATTCCGGGAAAACGGCTTGTGGAGAGCAAATCACTCAAACTGTATCTGTTCAGTTTTCGTAATCACGGGGATTTCCATGAGGATTGTATCAACACGATCCTAAACGATCTGTGGAACCTGATGGAGCCGAAATACATCGAGGTGTTCGGTGTCTTTACTCCCCGGGGCGGTATCGCGATCTATCCTTTCGTATCCCGTTCCGACAGCGAACACAAAGAGTTTGAAGAGAAAAGAAAACTGGAGTATCTCTCGTCGGTTCATACGTTGAGACGGACCACGTCATGACGAACCTGTTATATATAAGGAGGAAATAGCCATCAAAAAAACAGAGAAAAACCTCATTCTTTTGTGTATGATGTTCGCGGTTTCGCTTGTGATATCCAACGTTATTACAGCGAAACTGGTGGATGTTCCTATCCGTCTTTTCGGCGAAAATATCCAACTTCCCAGTGCCGTGTTATGCTATGCGGTCACCTTTTTAATGACGGATGTGATCGGTGAGGTATGGGGAAAAAAAGAAGCGAACCTGTGCGTCCGCTGGGGATTTATCGTTCAGGTATTCGCCTCCTTAATTATCATCATCACGCAATATCTGCCGACGACCGATTCACAGATGCAGGCTTCCTATGAGGCAGTTCTCGGACAGAACTGGGTTTTCGTCATCGCCAGTCTGGTCGCTTATCTCTCCTCACAGTCTTGGGATGTACTCATCTTCCATAAGATACGTGACCATATGATCGCAAAAAACCCTGACAATATCCGAAATCGATGGATCTGGAACAATCTCTCGACCATGACGTCCCAGATCATCGATACCGTTCTTTTCATCGGCATCGCGTTCGGTTTGGGATACGGATGGCTGTTTGATTCCGCCATGCTGCCCACTTTGGGTGCCATGTGTGTCGGTCAGTATCTGATGAAGGTACTCCTGGCTCTGATCGATACCCCGTTTTTTTATCTTCTTACCAGAAACAGTGGGGCAAAAAAAACCGCTTCGCTTTCCTGATTGTATCGACTTTACAAAATTTCTATAATTCCGTCAAAATCAAACATATCCACCAGCTCCCGGATCCGGTCGATCTTGTCCCGGTACTCCTCCGGGATGCTGTATTCCGACAGCTCCTCCAGCGCATCCTCGATCATCAGACTGTCCATACTTTCCGCACCTTCGGCCACTGTAGCCAGCACTTTTTCGATCAGACTG
>JAFYBS010000113.1 GCA_017540125.1 Eubacterium sp. | reverse complement strand
TGGATGAATCGGTGGTGCTTCGTGATGAGTTGATAAGACTTGCAAATAACTCTATACATCTGCTTATATGTATTACCAGGGCTGTTCCTCTTAAAAATGCTTATCCTCTCGATGGAATTTATCTTTTGTCTAGGACAGATAACGGATGGTTTCAAGTGACGAGAGATATATTGTTTAACAGATTAAAGAAACGGACAGTCTATTTGTAAAAGAATTTGGTAAAGAGGTTGAGCTTGATCCGTTTGATTATCTTTCGCTGGAACGATATTATGAGAGCCTGCTTGAGCAGATGACAAAAGGAACAGAGATAGAGTGCAGGCATGGGGAGAGACTACCTGCAATTATACTTGATAAGGATAATCTGAGTAGGCTTTTGGATAGCGATGTTGGGAGGCTCCTGCTCGAGTATATACAGAGGGAGCAGGACGTGGAATGAGTTTTAGACATATTTTGGGATGTTTTAGTATGATATAGTTGGGCTTATGAAATTGGAGGATGCATCTATGATCACACTGTACCATGGATCTGCCGGAGGAATATAGATAATGACCGAATTCAATGATAAGATAGAGCATTGGTTTGCGGACAGTATAGGAAAGTGCTTTGCCATGTCTGTAAAAGATGGGTATGATTCCTATATGTTTTCAAAAGAGTTTTTAAGTAGTGATTGGGGGAGTGGATTACTCTTGGAAAAACGAATTAGGGAGTACGAGTCTGTTCCATATATGTATGCTAAAGCAAAGAAGAATCTTGAATTAAAACAGGGTGTTACTTATGAGGAATATTTGATGTGGATGTATGGTTATTTAGTAAAGTATTGGGTGACTACTAAAGATGTGACGCCACAGGAAGTATGGGAAGTATTACCGATAGATAAGTTTGATAAATTGTTTCTTTTTTATCACACACAGGGGTGGAATTATATAATAAAAGATGCATATAAGAGGAGGAGTCGACAGGGATCAAATATAGAACAACTGATGTGACATAATGAAAAAATGTCAATACATCGCAACGGAAGTAAGAAAAACCATACAGGAATGGATCTATCGCTGAAAACAGCCGAGCGGGCTCATCCGAGCCCGCTCCCTTTGCTTATTCTTTGGTTTCTTCTACTTATACTGTTTAGATCCGCAGGATCTCCACGCTTTTCGGCAGCTTGCCGGAGTTCCGGATCAGCTTTCGGATCCTCTTGAACTGTTTCTTGTTCGCCTTGATGCGGATCGTCGCCTTCGGGGAGATACCGTCGAAGGCCTTGGCTCCGATATAGGTGATCTTCGAAGAGTTGATCCGAATCGTTTTCAGCTGACTGTCACCCTGGAAAAGCTTCGCGCCGAGGCGCTTAACTTTCTTTCCGAGTATCACGGTCTTCAGCTTCGTATTCTTACTGAAGGCGGCGTCGCCCAGGTGGGTGATGTTGTTCCCGATTGTTGCTTTTTTATTTTTCTTATTTCCGCGGAAGGCCTTCGGTGCAATCTTGGTAACCTTGTAGGTGACACCGCCTGCCTTGATCGTATCCGGAATCCTGACATTTCCGGTAGATCCGGTAGTGGTGAACTTCGTGACGGTGACAGTCTTCTGTTTGCTGTCATCCACCTTGCAGGTGATGGCTGTCGTCACGCCATCCTTGGTTGTGGTCTCTGAGCTGATCGAGAGTACCTTGCCGGTGTCCGGATCGGATGTAACGCTGGTCACACTCTTTGAACCGTCGGTGCCGGAGACAGTCGTGGTCGTAACATCATTGCCGTCCTTATCTTTGCCGGTCTCGACAACCGGTGTTCCCGGCTTCGGTGATGCTGATGGATCCGGTGTCGTACCGGGCACGTCCGAGGGCTCCGCACTCGGTGAAGAAGACGGGCTTGCACTCGGGCTTGCCGACGGACTTGCGCTCGGACTTGCCGATGGGCTCGGACTTGGGGACGGATCGGTACTGCCTCCGCCGCCACCGCCACCACCGGCGGGTGGTACGTACCCACCTCCGCCGCCGGGGTTCTCTCCACTGCCACCGCCACCGGCAGGAAGCTGTTCCGGTACATCGGCATCGTGCTGTGCTTTGGCAAGAGTGGCAAGGTCTTCACTTATGCCGGTCGGAACCGCAGTGTCTTCTGCTACAAAGTAGGTGGAGAACCGGTTGGTCGCTCCGCTGATCTTTCCTCCCGCTCCGTTGCCGGAGACTTTTTCAATCTTTCCGTTTTCATTGATATGATAGAGAGCCACACCGCCGGAACCGTAATGGTTGCCCAGCCCGTCTACATACAGGTTAACACTTTGGGCAGGCTCTACCAGTCTCTGTTTACTTAATTCGTCGTTATCCTGCACAAGGGCGATATCCAGGATCGTTGCACTGGTGATTGACATAGCACCCTTGATCGCGGTCCACCATGTGCCGGCGTTTCGCCAGTTTTTTTCCGTGCCCTTGAGCTTGCGTACCATCGGATGTACATCCCAGTTAACACCGGTCACGTCGATGGTCACGGCATCCAGAGCAGGGGTTGCACCGTTACCGAAGGTCTCTGCGCCGACGGAAGTGCTCTGTGCAGGGTCGCCGTCCTGTTCTCTTCCGCCGATCATCGTGTAGGAGTTAAAGTTTTCCGGATGATTGTTTTCCGGATGGTCGATATCGATACCGTATACGGAGGAATTGATATCTTCGCCTTCGGTTAGTTCATGTATATCCTGCCTTGCAATCGCACCATGACTGATAATCGGATTGCCGTTTCCGATAACCGTACTGAACAGCTTGTCCGGATTCTGGTTATCCATCTTGAAAAGCTGCTTGGATGTCTCATAGAATGCCAGACCACCGAAGGTATGACCCGATCCGAGGGTAAAGGTTCCGCTCCATGTATCGTGCAGATCAATGAATCCGACATCACCGTTGATGGTGACGGTGGAGTTGTAGATATTATTCTTGTTAACATTCAGCACATCCGGATCATAGGACATGAATTCATCAAAGAACTGCTGTGCAGCGATAATCTTATTTTTTTCCTCCGTTGTCAGATTGTCATACATCGGCTTTTCATTGTCCACATATCCGGAGAACTGTTCTTCGGGATTAGGATGCGTGGCTTCGTAGCTGTTTGCTCCATTGTTTTCTGTATCGTCGTACATTTTGTGGAAGAGTTCAGAATAATCAAAATCATTCGCGTGATTTTGTTCATCTTCATACACATAATTTCTGAGTAAAGTGGACTCATAGTATTCT
>JAFYBS010000112.1 GCA_017540125.1 Eubacterium sp. | reverse complement strand
TCACCAAAAACCATGTGGATCTGATCCTGTTGGATTATGAGATGCCGATCGTGGACGGACCGCAGGTGTTTGAGATGATCAAAACAGAGGAAGGACTGGATGAAATACCGGTTGTTTTCCTGACCGGAAACGGCACCAGAGAGGGCGTTCACCGTGTGATGCAGCTGGGACCGGCCGGCTATGTTCTGAAAGGCGCGTCGAAGCTGGAGCTTTTGACCAAGATTAAAAATGTCCTGGCCAAAGAGGACAAGAAAAAAGCGGAGAATTAATGTATGAATCGTAACAGAGATGACCAGTTTGTGATTATGATGATTTCCATAGCAGCGATCGCTCTGATTATCGAGAATATATTAAAAGAGTGGGAGCTATGGATACATCCTCTTGTTTTTGTCGGGATTGTGTGTCTCTGGGTGATGCACATCAAGGAAAAACCGGAGAGATATATCCGACAGGCGATTTATTTTGTCTATACAGCGGTTCTTGTTTTCTATCACGGTGTTCATACGGGGGATATCTTCGGCATCCTGGTTGTCATGATGCCGGTCCTGATTTCCTTCGCTTTTTTAGAGCACATCTATATGATGAATCTGTTTCTGGCGGAGTACATCCTGATCATGCTGTTACGGGTGGCTCCCTTCTTCCCGGGAAATGAATTGGTGTTTGATGTACAGTATATATTGCGGATCCTCCTGCATGTGACCATCGTCATCGCCGTGTATTTGTGTTGTGTACGACTGGTACGGGAGAGGGTGGATACGAAGGCAAATGAGAGAAAGAAGGACGAGAAGATCATCGCTACGGAAAAGGACATGGATGATTTTCTCTCCAACATCTCCCATGAGCTGAGAACCCCGGTCAATGTCGTAAGCGGTATGTCGGATATCCTGATCAAGAGAGAACCCGGCGAGGAGGTATTCGCCATCAAGGAAGCCGGATTCCGTCTGACCGGGCAGATTGATGATATCCAGGATTACACGGAGGCCCGGAGAGGTGAGGTGCTGGTTGAGGAAGAGAACTATATGTCCACCTCGCTGATCAACGATGTGGTGACGGCGTTCCGGACGAATGCGGATGTGGGTGATCTGGAGCTGGTAGTGGATATGTCGCCGGACATGCCCACGATGATGAAGGGGGATGTGAAAAAGCTACACAAGATATTTCGTCATCTCATGGGGAACGCTATCAAGTTTACCAAAGAGGGAGGTATCCTGATCCGGCTTTATCAGGAAAACAAAAGCTATGGCGTCAACCTGTGCATCGAGATGATAGATACCGGTATCGGGATGCACAGAAAGGAGATTGCCGCTCTGTCCGACGGGATGTTCCAGGCCAACAAAAAGAGAAACCGCAGCTCCGGCGGTGTGGGGCTGGGGCTGTCGATTGTGTACGGGTTTGTGCACGCCATGGGTGGATTTGTCAAGATAAAAAGCAGCCGTGGTTCGGGGACGACCGTGCGGGTTACCGTTCCGCAGAAGGTGGTTGACCAGACACCGTGCCTCATGCTCTCCTCGGATTTTGAAGGGGATGTGGTTTTTCATGTGAGATCGGACAAATACAGCAATCCCAAGCTCAGGGATTTCTATCGGATTGTGGCGGTAAATCTGGCCCGCAATCTCGGGGTGTCTCTGTATCCTGCCGAGACGATAAAGGAACTGAAAAATCTGATCGACAGGAAAAATGTTGCCTTTATCTTCATGGGAGAAGAGGAGTATACCGAGAATGCCTCGTATTTTAATGAGTTGAGCATGGGAGATATTGTGGTGGCGGTTTCTGCCAGAGACGGGTTCTCCGTTCCGGAACGGAGCCGTGTGATCCTCATGCCGAAGCCTCTGTACGCCTATCCGGTGGTAAAAGTACTGAGTGACGGACTTCAGGCCAGTGAACTGGATCTCGCGGAGCATGTTCAGAAGCCGGACCTCACCGGGATCCGGGCGCTGGTGGTGGATGATGAGCCGATGAATCTGGTAGTGGCCATGGGGCTTTTCACCGATTACGGGATGATCACGGAGACGGCGGGGAGCGGCAGGGATGCTCTGAACAAATTCAGCTCCGAAGACTACGATGTGATCTTCATGGATCACATGATGCCCGAGATGGACGGTGTGGAGACGATGAAGCTTATTCGCGAGATGGCGGAGGAGACGGAGCGTCAACCGGTCATCATAGCGTTGACGGCCAACGTCGTTTCCGGTGCCAGAGAAATGTTTATGAGAGAGGGATTTGACGGTTTCATCGGAAAGCCCATCGACTTATACGAGTTTGAACGGGTCATGAACCGCCTGCTCATCGGAAAGACACAGAAGGCAGGAGGTGAGGAGTGATGAAGGTATTCCGTCCGTTCAAATATGTGTTTGATGCGATTCGCGACGAGGAACGGGAGTTCTCCGAGCGTGTCTTTTTGCTGCTTACGGTTATATCCGAAGTTGCTATGGTAATCGGCCTGATCGGAGACATCATCGCGCGTGAGAACATCATCGAGATGATCGTGATTTCGTCAACGATTGTTTTCGTGCCGGTTATCACCATCATCTGTCTCTATAAAAACAGACTCTCGGTGGCGATCGGAGTGATCATCATCGGACTTGTTTTTATGGTTTTGCCGGCACTGTTTTTCTTCGGAGGTGGTCTCGAGGGCGGAGGAGTTATGTGGAACATCTTTGCCTTTATGTATGTGGGTCTCGTGATATCGGGCATCTGGAGAAAAATAGTCCTGGTTTTTCTGGTTCTGGAATGCGGAGCCTATTATCTGGTCGAATACTACTATCCCGAACTCATCAACCGTCACGGCAGAGGGTCATTTTTTATCGATTCCTTTTTGGCACTGATCCTGGTGGGAGTTTTGTGCTTTTCGATGGTATGGTTCCAGAATCTCCTGTTCAAAAAGGAAAATGAAAAAGCCAAAAAAGAAGCGGAACGGGCAGAGGAGCTGAACCTTCAGCAGAACCGGTTTTTCTCCAGTATGAGTCACGAGATACGGACTCCAATCAATTCC
>JAFYBS010000015.1 GCA_017540125.1 Eubacterium sp. | reverse complement strand
TTTCTCCTCTGTAAACTTAGATTATGCTTAAACCACACCGGAGATCATAGAGATGCTCGGTATCAGCGGCTGGCAGATCGGATGACTTATCCGGAGTAACATCCCATACACCACAAAAACGGCGATATCAGGTTCCGTTCAAAGAACATCCTCATTCGGTACGCTTCCTCGGATCACACATTCTTCACATTCGAAATCCCATCTATGTCGCTCCGCTGAAGCAGTTCCAAAACCGGATCCCCTGCCCCACCATGAAAAAGCTCCGGTCTCCGGGGCTTTTTCCCTTTTGCTGAAAAAAACGGAGCCACAACGTGGGATTTCCGCGGCTTTGCGGGAGTGCCGCTGTACAGATGAAGAGGCGGACACCCTGACGGAGAACGCGATTCGATGACATAGACGAAAAAACGGGACAGAATGCTCTTTCGCCGAAAGGAGCCCTGTCCCATTCTTCTTTAGTCCGTCGCGAGCGCGATATATCTGCGGTTGTCCGTGGTGCAGGCACAGTAGAAGTGATAGATATGCCCTTCCCACGACACGATCCATGGCTTATGAGCGTAGAGATCCTCGTCCGGTTTCTCCTTCGAATGGGCGACGGTCGGTTCTCCCAGCCACTCAGTCCAGTGGATCAGATCATAGGAGCATGCGAAGGTATCGAATGCAGAGCGAGATCTGTTGAATTTCATGAAATTCATGATCCACAGACCGTCTTGGTCGCGCAGCAGCATGGGATCGGCGGTGATATAGCAATTCGGGTCTCCTGTGACATCGTCGATCACCGGATAGGCGCCGTACCGGATCCAGCATTCCATATCGTCGGATACCGCCATATAGATCCGTTCGTGACCGTCGTATCCTTTCGCGTTGTACAGCATCACGAACGGATGGCCTGTGAGATGATCTTCATCGCGCACAACGGTGCTTTTGTATAAGGTCCGTGTTTCAAAAAAACGGGCATCCGGATCGGAGGGTGTGAGGATCGGACGGTCGCGGCGAATATAGGTCAGGGGATCCGTCGGATCTTTGGCGGAGGCAATGCCCATCAGGAGAGGATCCGGTTCATATCCGTCACCGGAACCGGCCAGATAGGTCATCCAGTACTGTCCTTCATGAGCTGTGAGGCGGCAGCCGCCGTTCATGTTCGGGTCATACAGCGCAGCATATCCTGCAATCTGCCCGGAATCCCATTCACGCCGCGGATCCCGCTTTAAAATCGGACCGCCGTACTGCCAATGCAGGAGGTCATCCGATTCGGCAAAATGCGTTTCATATCCCGAGACCGAAGTATCCTTTGAGATGGCGATAAAATACATGAACCATCTGCCGTCATACCGGAAAACGGAGGGACAGTCGGTGAAACGATCCTCAAACTCCATAACCGGTCCCCGCTTCACAGGGGTATCCAATGCCGCGCGCGTCTGACGCATCCGTTCCGGCGTCACCATTTTGCCGGCATTCGGATTGTTATCGTTGAATCCGATCATCATCTTCGCTCCTTATCTGCTCCATTTTGTCTCCCCTCCGTGAGATCTCCGAAAATACGGATAATTCGACGCCGGTCAGTCGGAGAAATTCGCCAGCAGTTTTTCAAGTTGTTTGTTCGCGTTCTTCTCGACCTTCTGGAGATATGAGGCAACGGCCAGGGTACTGTTGTTGAGCATATCCTCGATCATGTTGTTGGCGGGAAGCTCGTAAGCGTACGCGAAACCGATCGTTCTGGTATCCGCGAGCAGCTGAAGCATCTCGGCATCATCGGGTTCGTCTGCGATGCGAGCCTTCATCGTTACCTCGTAATAGGCGGGAAGGATATTCTTGTAGTTATAGCAGGACATGGCCTCCACGACCGCGCCGACAGCGTTTATCTGTTCAGGTCCCGCATTCGCCGGGATGCCCCACGGAGCGTCCGTACAGCAGTTGATGTATTCTGCCTGTGTTTCGTCCAGCTTCGGCGTGGAAAGGAATCCGGCGTGCGCTTCACAGTCATTGACATACGCATACACGTCTTTCAGCTGCATATAGGCGAATAGGAAGTTCCCGCCGTCCAGCATGGCAGGTTTGAATTCACCCGCGCTGTAGAACCGATCCGCAGTGGTCATAGCACGGAGTCTTGATACGATGGCATCCGCGCGATCCACATCAAAATCCAGATAGAACTTGCCTTCGTTATCGCGGCGGTACAGCGGAAGGTCCAAGGCCTCCTGCATGGCGTACCACACTCCCCGGAAACAGCAGAAGCCGAAACGGTCCTGTTCGGTCATTTTACCGTTGCCGTCCAGATCATTCGTCGCCTGATCGGCAAGGGATTTCAGCACATCCAGCGTCCATTTTCCCTCGCGGACAGTATCATACGGGACCTCGATCCCGAGATCTGCTGCAAGATCCTTGTTGACAAGCATCATTCTCGTCCAGTGCAGGCCGCAGTAACTGAGATAATTGGAAACGGCGTACATCTTTCCGTTGATCGTCCACGATTCGGTCGCCAGCTCGGGCCACCACGGCATGGAGAAGTCAAACTGATCGACGTCGTACACATTGAAAAGGTATCCCTGCGTACCGAGGGAGACGGTTTTTTTGTCGTGTCCGATCGTAATGTCAAATGCGTTGTCCCCGCCCTTGACCGCTGTCTTGACCGTCGTCGCGTTCCCGTCCGTATCGCCGGAATCGATGGAAGAGATCTTAACATTGAAACGATCCTCGATGTACGCTTTGGA
>JAFYBS010000111.1 GCA_017540125.1 Eubacterium sp. | reverse complement strand
GCGGTGCTATCTATATAGACGGAGGCATGCTTACGATGAACGGTGGGACGATCCGTGATTGCTATTCCAATGATGACGGCGGAGCAATCTGCATCGAAAACAACGGATCGGCTAATCTGACCGGAGTATTTTTCAAGGATAACAAAGCCAATGACAGCGGCGGGGCAATCTACTTCAAAAAAGGGTCGCTGACGGTTCGTAACTGTGCTTTCCACGGCAATAGAGCCGGTGACTACGGCGGAGCGATCGCCGTGAATGCCCCGGGTGCCAGATTGTTCGATGTGGATATGCAGAGCAACAAAGCCGAAAAAGACGGCGGCGGGCTGTGGATCAATGACGACAAGACCTATCTGTCCGGAGGAACGATCAAGTACAATATGGCAGATTACGGAGGCGGCGTCTATGTAGACAGCCGATACGATATCAATATCCAGGGAAAGCTGGTAATCCAGGACAACCAGACGACGAGCGGTTACAAGAGTAACCTGTGTTTGCAGGACGGCTGGGCCACCCACGCTAGAATCTACTGCGGCGGACTGCTCTACGGTTCCAAGGTGGGAGTGAATAAAACCAAATCGCTCTCCTCAAGCGGATACCGCGCGGTGATAAATGCCACGGACTATCAGCAACGGGTTTACTTTACCGCCGATCGCGGAAAGCTGGTGATGAAGAAAGGGCAGGGGCAGAAGGTGATCTATATGGCATCGGCCTTCGGTGATATGAACCTGGCACCGTTCATCATCATCGCCCTGGAGCTGATTGCAGCAGCGGCAGTGATCGTCCTGGCAATCCGGAAGAAAAAAGCAATAAAATCAAGCTGGAAGAAAATCCTGTCGGTCGTTTTGGTAGCCGTGATGTTTTCCATCAGTCCTCTCTCCGATGCGGCGCCGAAGGGAGCGCAGGCCAAGAAAGCAGAAAAAGAGCGGACGGTTTCAGACGAGGAGAAAGGCGATAAGACGACCGGTAAGGACGGCTCGGAAACACCTGCTTCGAAGGACGACCTTTCAAGCGACCTCAAAAAAGAGGAATCCCCTACCGCGAATCTGTATGTATCGGAGCTTCGACTGTTCAAGGGAGAAGACGAATGTCGGAAGGGTGAGAGCGAAGGTTGGATCATCGTTAAGGACAGCGAAAAGAATGCTAACCTGAACGAAGTGACCACCAAGGAAAGCCCGGCTGTCTATCTCGGCTATAAAACAACCACGGATGAGAGTCAGGCGATCCGCGATATCAAGATGCTGGAGATGGATCGTGGCTATAAGTGGTTTGACTATCAGAAGATAGCCGAGGGTCAGATGTCAAAGCTTGACCCGATGGTAGCGGACATCGCCACAGCGGCCGTAGAGTTTAAGAAAAACCTGGCCGAGAACAGCACGGCAGCACAGAAGGCCAGAGACTTCTTAAATCTCCTGTATTTCACCAGAAACTATCCGAATGGGAATAAAGTGGAGGGAGAGAAGGTTCTCCTCGGAGACTATCTGGCATCCGGCGATGTGGATCAGGAGCTTTTGAAAAAGCTGATCGTCCGGATGAACGGCGGGTCGCTCCTGGCGATCTACAGCCAGCTGACACTGGGGCTCACCGATACCGGCACGAGCTGGGCCGAGAGGATCCCGGGGACAAAGACCTACAAGACGAAAGAGGCATCGGCGACCCAGCTCAAGCTCTGGGATCGCTCCTACTATGAATACTCGCTGGACATTTTGCCGAAGCTCCAGTCCTTTGCCAGTGGCTATGCGAAAGTCGGACAGAAAGTAGCCAGCGGCTCGGCGGCTGAAATACTGAAGGATGCCGGCGACGAACTCTCGAGTGATAACATCCAGGATGTACTGAAGGCCGGATCTGCCAAAGACGCCGGAGACATCGCCTATCAGACGGCTTACGGGATGATGAACAAGTACAGTGTCAGCGATGAAAAGCTGGGAGATTATATCCTGCGTCTCGGAACCAAGGACTACAGTACCAGACAGGATTACCGGGAGATTTACCCGCTGGTGGAAGCGCTCACGAACGGACAGTACGGGATGTGCAAGCTGGTGGGGATCGAGCAGCTCGCTCTTTTTCTCGACAACAGTGCGGATACCTATGCCCGGATGGATGAGCAGAGGGATAAGCTCGAAAAGACGATCTCACGCGTTACCAAGGGAGAAAAATCCATCTCCGTATGGGTGGGTGTCAATACCGAGTTTTACGAGAGAGAGGTCGCACTTACCTCGGATGCTTTCCGTGAGAGCAAGGCCGGTATCGACTACAACGAGCTCACCAGAGAAGGTGAGTTCTACGACACGATGAATCTCGTCATGATGGGAATCGGACTGGCCAGCTCAGTGTGCGCAGTCATCTCGGGTGTGATCCAGCTCGGTCTCCTCATCTCCGGAAGCAGCCTCGGCGTGTGGGCTGCCTGCACGGCGATGATCGGAACCGGATTCTGGGCAACCGCTCTCGGTATCCTCGGAGTCGTGGTGTCAGTCTTGGGGACAGCCGCACTCATCGCCCTGCTCGTATGCCTGTTTGTCTACGTCGTATACAAGATAGCAGAGTATGTTCACCGCGATGATAAGGGAGACTATACAACGATGCCGAAGGAAATCTACGACATCGTCGAGCTCTCGAAAAAAGAGAAGCAGAGAGCCTTCGTCAAGTATGTTCCCGTGACGAACAGCTCCGGTTCCGCACAGGATGTGAACGGGGATGACGGCAAGCGCTGGAACCTCCTTTACTATACGAAAAATGCAGGCGTCGGCGCACCGCTCTGTGTGGACAACGACGGAAAAGCCTTTGTCCGTGTGATGGATAAACCGAATCAGCCGGAGGGAACGGTCCCCATATCCTGCTTTGGTGAGGGATCAGCCGCCAACCTGAATTCGTTTGTACGGAAAGGGGATTCCAGAAACATCTATCTGTACTACATCACGAGTGATTCACTGAAGGGTACCGACGGATACATCAATGCCGGAGAGGATACCAATACCGGTGAGGAAGGCGAATATTACGGAAAAGACAATATCAACAAAAAGAAATACCTCTACTCCCTGATCATCTCCAGGGAATCCACTGAGTCGGCAGCCAAGACAGGCATCCGCAGGAAGCCGGGATATCAGGTACTGGATTATAACTTTACACCGAATCGGGAGGGTGTCTATACCTACATCGGATTCTCACTGACAACCGTCGAGAAGGATGCGATCCGTGATATCCGCATCGTACCGAACTATACACAGGATATGGTCTACGGAGCGGCCAGCTACACATCGGCCGGAACCTTTGATGACGGCTCGGCCCTGGTTTATACCAGACATAAGGATATGGGAACACCGATTTACGGTGGCCTCGCGATTCGTGAAGCGCTGCTGCCGGCGGAGGATCCGTTGGAACCGGTCAATATGTTCTGTGGTGGCAATGCCTACAATCTGCACATGCAGAGAAGCACCGATTCGCAGCAGCGAGGGAAGAAGCTGTACAGTAAGCCGCTGTATCTGTACTTCCTTCCGAAAGAGACTTTTACTTCGGGAGAAAAATACATCTCGGGTATCCAGGTGGTGGCAGCCAGAAAAACAAAGGACACCCGGGGCAGGGACGATCTGATGAAAGAGCTGGGGCTCACCGACCTCGGAGGGGAACTGGCCAGCTATCAGGTGATGCAAAGAAGGGACTATCTCAAATCCGACACGTCAGGCATGGACTATGGAGGACTGGCACCCTATTACACACACAACTATGAGGATTATACAGCGCATTTTGCTTATTCAACGACTTACAATCCATACCGCGCCATTTACGATGTAGGTATCTACCGGGCGACGACCAGGATTGATAAGCTGCAGCCCATGATGCCGTCTGTGGAGGGAGCTTATACCTGCGCCGAGACCGTGATGATCTCCGATGCTTCGGAGTTGTATTCCGAGTCAAGTAACCAGCATGGAGAATCCGTGAGAATTGCCAAGAACTCGTCGTACTACTACAGGGATGAGGCTGTCCGGGTACTGCCGCATCACTCCTGGATCAATCCGCCTCACGCCACCGGCCGGGATTTCTACCAGACCCTGAATCCGGAAGGAAATATCAATACGCTGAATGTTAATAATATGGACTATCGACTGCTGGGACTCTATATGATCGGAGCAGGAGGCGACCGAAAGAATCCTTTGAAGGAAGGGGATATCGTAGTTTCCAGCCAGAAGGATTCACCGGCCGGGATGCATCCGGCCAAGCTCTTCACGGATCCGTACGCGGACACGCCGACGAACCTCGGATACGAGACGACAGGCGTGAAACAAACACCGGCTTTTATGTATATCCGTGGGGAGAAGCAGGCAAAACCCAAGTATATCAGCAGCATCGATATCGTCACCTTCAAGAAGCCGGAAGCACCAAAGTCGGATATGAGTAAGGATGAGAAAAAGCAGTATGAGGAGCAGGTAAAATACGCAGAAAAATACTCCGATGATTCCTGCCGGATGAGCTTGATCGGCAAGGTGTCCGGACAGATTTACAATTACAACCTTGCAGTCAATCAGTCGGAAGCATGGTATAATAAAAAAAATACGGAAACAAAGGAGGCTTCCTACCTCGGTATAAACCGGACGGATGACTCGAACAAAGCGATTACCGGTATCATCTGGTACAAGACAGACAAGGCACCGCACCAGATCAAGGTAGGTGGTGTGGATTATCGCCGGGCCGGAGATCCGGTGAAGGGCTACAATCTGTACTTTACCAAGAGTCCTGCAGCAAGCCCCGGCGTACCGCTTACGGATATTTCCTTTGATCAGAATCTGATCAAAAAGGGAGAGGCATTGGTGATAGGCATCCGGACACCGGATTCGGCAGACGGCAAAACAAAAGCCGATTATCTGGCAGCTACCGAAGGGCTTCCGCTGAGTATGCACATGGCATTGGATACGACCGATGCGATCATCAGCGATATATCCGTCGTTCAGGCAAGCCGGAATTTAGCAGCTGTCGATTTGACAAAGAATGGATTTAATTATATCATTGATGCGGATTTCAATTACAACGCAGGAGGCGGACCGGTCTATGTCGGTTACAAGATGTGCGGGGCCTCGGCATTGGACGCTAAAAAGTCAGCGGGAAACGGTGCTGCCGCAGCTGATCCAGATGAAAAAGATGAAGATCTTTCCGATTTTGATTTTGACTTCAGCGATCTGATCGATGATGAAAAAGTAGTATATGATATTATATGTGTCCGCGGAGGCGGGGTCGAGGAAACAATCAAACACAACGGCGCTACCTATCATATCGTAAGCCCCATCTCTCTGAACGACGGTACGGACGGAACAAGACTGGTTATGTATGCATGCTATGATGATACCCTTGAAATCAACGGAGTCAAGACGGTTCTGACACCCTTAAGCGGAATGTGCGTCTGCTCGCACGATGCGGTGCCCGGGATGGGGGATCTGCAAAACCCCTACGGCAACTGGGAACTGTACCTCGATACGGAGGGAGAGGAAGTCAACCTGAATGACGGCGTGATCAGCACCGATAGTAGTGGACACATCAAGGATTGTCGCCTGTTTATGTTCCTGCATCGTTATGAGTCACACATCAAACCGGGAGCACAGATTGAGAGAGGGAAATATAAAGGCGAGATTATAGCGAATACAGATACCGAGTATGTCGGAGATCTGGAGCTGATGGAATAAGGAAACACATGGATCAGCGTTTCACTAAATAAGAGGCAAGGGGGGACAGATCATGAAAAATAAAACGGGATTGATAATAATGATAAAAAACATGATATTCGGAGCACTGTTGCTCCTTGCCGGATCCGCAATCTGCCTGGGAGCGAACACATCCCGGGCAGCGGAAACGACTTATATCAAAGAGGTTACGGTTCGCTCCGGTGAGTCGGCTGACGAGGAACTGACGAAGGATGACTATACTGTACTGTATCCCGCGGTGGCAAAGGATACCTGGATCGGTTATCGTACGACCGGTTCTGCGTCCGAAGCTATCACAGACATCTGCCTGGGTGGCGACGGACAGCGTGAGAAAGACGGTGCCTCAATCTCCTATGAAAAAATCTCCAATCACATATCCGGACAGACACTTTACTATACCAAAAACTCCGCTGCGGGTGAGCCACTGATGGGTCTGCACTTTGTGACAGAGGGCGAGGATAAAGAGGCAATGCCGCTGATGAATGACGGTGCCGAGACAGTACGCCGGACAGACGGAGAGATCGCGAAGCTCGACGCCGGTACGGATAAAGGCTTCCTGATCCAGATCAAGAAAAATATATGGAAACCATATATCTCGGATATCAAAGTGGCGACGGCCGGCTCAAAAAAGGATGCTCTGATGAAGCTCGGAGCGCTGGGGTGTGATTACTATATTGATGAAAATGCCTCTTCCAAAGGCTATACGATGATTGGCTATACTAAAACCGATGATGAGAAGGAGGCCATCACGGATGCCATCGTGATGGGCGAAAAGGATGCGGAAATCGACGGGTATGAGTTGGTTTCAGAAGAAAAAGTTCTTGACGGATATCTCTATATGTCCGTGGATACCGAGGTAGGCAACCCGCTTCTGGACATCGATGCTTTTGAGAATCCGGAGGAGGAGAAGATCACGGAATCGGAATGGGTAGAGTTTGAAAGTGCGAGCGGCAATGCTAACGTAACGACTCCTTATTATCACAAGGATGACCGGTACAACAAAATGAGTGAGAACGAAAGCTTGTGTGAATTGAGACCGTGCAATCTCACCAAGAAAGCCAAGGCATTGGGACTTGTGGTGATCTCCGGTGAGGAGGGGCTGGATGCGAAGAAAAGTGTCAGAGAAGAACGTATCAGCCAGCTGACCGAACCGGAAGATCCGGAAGATGTAGGCATCAAGGACGGAGAAACCGAGGACGGGGAAACCGGGAAAGAAAACCCCGAGTCCCCGGCACCCGAGGTGCAGGATACTACGAAAACTACTGAAACGACAGAGGGAGATACGAAGCTGAACCCGGAGATTCAGACGGATGAACCGACAGAAGTGAAGCCGGAATCGGAGTTTGGTTTCGGGGAGGAGACGGCCGAAGAGAATACCCAGTTGGTCGGTGCGACGGAGGATGCGGGAGCAGGCGATACGACATATGAAGATGTCGGTACGGTCGCGTACGAGAAGGCCGGGTTCTTTTCCTCCAAATTGACAATCATCCTGATAGCTTTCGGAATCCTGATTCCGATTGTGGCGATACTGATAAAAAGACGGATCGATCACATCGGTCAAGAGGAATCAAAGGATTCATAAACAGATTCTCTGCGTTACTCGTGGGGAGGAGGTGGCGTGTTGAATTTTATTGTGTACTCTGAATTATGGGTGCTCGGGTGCTCACTTGTCGGAGTGATATTTGCTGTAATAGGGTTGCTGAAGCATTATCGGATTATGTATTTGAGGATGGTTTGCTGGGCGGTAATCTGTGCGTTTTTTGCACGGCTTTTTCATGTTTTTGTTATTGTATTTTTCAAATCATACGATTTCAATATCAACATGGGAACGATGGGGGTATTCGGCAGCCTCCTTTTTCTGCTTTCAGCCAACTACGGTCAGATCAACGGGCTGGTGGATGACGGGAGCCGCCGGGCGAAGAAGGCGAGACTCATCGCACTGATCGCGCCTTTGATCATCATTGCCATGTATCTGTATGCCTTCTATATGTGGGGTGGATTTGAGAATGTCATGATAGAATTGTATTCACACATCAATCTGGCTATCGTTGCGATTGTTATCATGCCCTGTATTTATTTCAATTTCAAACACCTGATCATTTATGACGTGGAAGGGGGCATTGTGAAGTCCCTGCGGCCGTACAATGCGCTGGCTGTTATCTACGAGCTGATGGTCATGGCCGAGTGGATTACGATGCGAACAGCAGAATTTGACTTGTTTGTGGTCACGATGGTTGTGCAGGGCATCGTGCTTTTGCTGCTTGTGCCGGTGGCAGGAAGGGGGGTCAAGAAATGGATGATATAAACTATATTCTCTATCTGTGTCAGGCGCTCCCCATGGTCCTGGCGATGGCTCTTTTACGGGGGAAGCCGAGAACCGTCGTCGGATTTATCATCATCGGATCGACGATCTGCCTGGTAGCCTCCGAGATAAACGGTCAGTTGCTGGGGGTGTTTGGCAATGATATGATGTATTATTGTACCACGATCTCCCCTGCCGTGGAGGAGATATTGAAGGCGTTGCCGGTGCTCTATTTTGCTTTTTTCATATCAGACAATCTGACGTCGCTGGCACAGATATCCTTCGCCACGGGGCTGGGCTTCGCGATCCTGGAGAACCTGATCGTAATGATGCAGAATCAGGAGGAAATCACGGTTTTATGGGCGTTCCTGCGAGGAATCGGAGCAGGGTTGATGCACGGTGTTTGCACGGTCGCCGTGGGGATGGGGGTTTCCTTTATCCGAAAACAGAAAAAGATGTTTGTCTGCGGTACCTTGTCGCTGCTTTTCATGGCGATGACCTATCACGCCCTGTACAACGCGGTCATCATATCAAGTATCAAGTATATCGGGTTCAGCCTTCCGCTCATCACTTATATCCCGATCAATCTTTTCTTTGTACAGAAGCGGAAAAAAATGAAAGAAATGACCTTCCAATAATATTCGAAGTGTGGTATAATATGCCAAGGAGGAAGCCAAAACATGGAAAACACAATTGAGTATATCTGTTTTATATGTATCATGATCCCTTTGATCATGATGACGATCACTATGACGAAGAAGGCGAGACTTCTGATCGGGAGTATGGCACTGGGTGTCTTCATCAGTCTTTTGTCTTCGGAGATCAGCGGCACTATCATCCAGGCGGCCGGACTTACGGATATGTATTATATCACGACGACGATCACACCTTTGACCGAGGAGCTACTGAAAGCGCTGCCGGTTCTGATCTTCGCGTTCCTGTTCTCGGACAAAAAAGAAACGCTGCTGTCTATAGCCTTCGGGATCGGTGTCGGATTCGCGGTTCTGGAGAACATCACGATCCTGCTCCGTTCGGTGATGGAAAACCCTTCGAGTGTCAGTTATCTATGGGCCTTCGTCAGGGGCTTCGGTTCGGGACTGATGCATTCGGTGACGACGATGATGATCGGTATCGGACTCAGTATCGTGAGAAGACAGACGAAGCTTCTGCTTCCGGGAATTTTCGCCCTGCTCGCCATGGCGGCGACTTATCATGCCATCTACAATTCACTGGTGCAGACGGATCTGAAGTACTGGGGATTCGTTCTTCCGTTGATCACCTATATCGCTCTGACTCCTCTGACCTTCACGGGAAGGGGCGGGAAAAAGGCCGGCGATGCCGGACCCGCATGACCGTTGGTTCAGGAAGGATGCCGGATTCAGTGCAGTATATGCTTAGGAAAAGAGGATAGTGTGAAAAGATCGCAAGGGAATTGAAACAATTCCCTGATATGCCGATTTTTCACACGGTTATTTGCGACGAGCACAAATAACCTTTG
>JAFYBS010000110.1 GCA_017540125.1 Eubacterium sp. | reverse complement strand
GCTGGGAGAGGGAGATAACGAAGTGACCCCGGTGCTGAATCCGGATAATCCTGAGGACGTGAGTCTTCCGGTAGGAGAGAACCTTCCGGAGGAGAGTGCGGAGCCGGCCGAAACAGCAGAGCCTGTGGCAGAGGGTGAGCCGGTCGAAACACAGGAACCGGCTGTAACCGTGCCTCCGGTCGATGAGGAAGTACCGGACGAACCGGCAGGCGATGATGGCGAAAACACAGGGAAGAATCACAAGTCTTCTGCCGGCGGACCGGCGGTTCTCGCGCTGGGTGCCTCTCCGGTAGAGGGCGGACAGGTGATCGAGGTGGGAGATGTCGTGCTTCCGTCGGATTTTTCAGATAAAACCGTGATGGTTGACGGATTTGTTCTGGGGAATCCTACGATCTCCGATTCCTCGAATCTCGAGGAAAGTAACAGGGCTAAATTCAACCAGAGTGTAAACAGAGGATACATCGAGTACCGACTGATCCAATCCGGTGAGGTCAAATACAGTGTGAAGCCGGGGCAAGGCCGGTTTATAGGAGCGGGTACCTATGATGTTTCTCTGGTTGTTATCGACGCGTCTTTGATGGATACCTGTTGGCTGGGTTCGAAGGAAACGAACACCTTGGCTACCGGTAAAAAATTGACCGTATCCTATGCTACCCCGGGCAGCACGGAGACATTTGATAAGATCACAACGACGACCACGGATCCGAAGACCGGTTCCACGGGCTGGTTCAAGTCGGCCAGCGTGGCACCGAAGGAGGGTTATCATTTTCTGGTGGAGAATACCGCCGGCAATCTCGAGATCAAAGATGACCCAATCACTTACAAGCATAATACTCCGTTGGGTACCGTGATCATGGCGAGGGACGAAGCGTCCGGGAAACCGGTGCTGCAACCGTTCAATCTGACCGAACAGAAGTACAATATCGACAGTCTGACTCCGAAGGAGAGCCGGATCACCGGCTATACAGGGTATGGGGATTATCCGCGGTTTGTTACGAACAAATCGACGAATTCGATCCCGGTTGTTTATTCCATCAAGGATCAGGATCCTCTCGGTGATTCCGGAAAGTCACAGGGAGCGCTTATCGAATACAAAATAACGAATAAAAGTATCGGAAAAACGGAAATCACGTTGGAGGATTATAACAGTGTTCCTCTGGCGCAGGGGATGAAACCCGGTGCCAAATCCATAACCGGTGACGGGACTGTCACGATAAATGCCAGCCTGTCCGGTTTTTCCGACGGAGACAGAGTTTACATCTATTCGAAGGTGACGGATAAGGCCGGAAATGTCTACTGCTTTTTCGACAATTTCGGATACATCGATTATTCCGGGCCGGCACTTTCCTCTGATAACGAAAAAATCAATGCCAAAATTGCCAATATGAAAGATAACACATCAGTCGATCTTCATCTGCTGATGTTTACCGCTGATTTTTACGGAATTAAGATTCGGGATCGGAATCTGACCAAGGTGACGGTCGGAACGGAGGAATACGGCGTCGACGATTTTACGGAAGACGATGAAGATTACAGGATCTTCGAGGTAGAGCTGGAGCGCCCGGGTGAACCGGGATACAGTGACTCCTTCACGTTGAAAGCCGAAGACGGAAGCGGGCATACCAAAACTCTGAATATCGAATGCCTGAACTGCTTGCTGACACCGGACACCGAGACGATCGATCTCGGCGAGCGGTCCTATGGATATGCTCCGTTCTCCGGAGTCGGGAACATTTTTACTCTGAGTTGTGCCTATAATTCCAGCCTGAATCTGGCGAATGCCATAAGCAGTATCAAGCTGACCGATGAAGACGGGAAGGAAACCGATGTGTTTTCCTGTGTGACGTCCGTGATCGACGGGACGGAGCCCAACGAAAAGATCCTACGGTACTCGGTGGTTCCGAAGGAAAACCTGGATTGCCGTCCGGAGGAAGCACCCTACAAGGCGCTTCTCACGGTAACGTACGATCTTCAGAAGGCGACCACAGAGAGCAGCTATCTGCTTCTGGGAGACGGCTATGCTTCCGGAGGCGTATCGAAAGAGGTTACCTTTACGGTGAAGAGGCTACCGATCCGGATGCAGTATAAAAACGGTCGGTCTACTCACAGTACGACTACGGGAAGCAATGAGTTTTATCAGAAACAGCTCAGTGCTTCGGACTGGGCGGAACGTCTTTCCGTAAAGAGCGGTTTGATAAACGGTCAGACGGACAAAACGGTTTATACGGATAGAAACTATAAAAAACCGAATATCATTAAGGTGATTCCGGCTACGAGCGATGTTTTGGAGGACGGCAGAGTGATCGGAGACGGGGTCCTGTATTTTGAGATTGCGGAGGGACCGGCTTCGACCAACTACTACTATGAGGCTACGAAGGCAGGAACGGAAAGCGATGTCGTCGGCGAGGTTACCTGTGTCCGGGACTCCTTCGGAAGAAGCGAGGGGGAGGATATCCGGAGTTATTCGCTGCGGGGAACGACGGGGAGACCGAACTGGTATACATCAGAGGTTACCATCGCTTCGGAGAAAGGGTTCAAGATAATGAATGCCGGCACTATCCCGTGTCAGTATGATTTCAGTACCGGACAGGTGGTGACAATTGGTTCCACCGTCGGGTATCTGAGAAAATACGATCCGGATCTGCTCAGCGAAAAACCGATTGTGGTATCCAAAGATTCCACCGGCGGAACCGGGGTTGTCCAGTATTTTTATCAGTATGATGAAAAGCAGGAGATTGTCTCCGATCTGATGAGTGAGATTATCCTGATCGATCGTTCGAGCCCCGGATTTACCTGGGGAAAGAGTGGCGAGACCGCCATCGAGGGACTTCCGTATTTCCGGTTTTTAGAGAAAGTGGGGGATGTAGTTCTCGCTGCGGTAAGCAGCGGTCTGCCGGCAACCAAATCCGATCCTCTCACACTTCATAATCTGCAGGATCCGGAGAGCGGCGTCCTTTCGGCGCAGTACCTGATCCTGAGTCAGGCGGGACTGAAAAAAGCGCAGCTGGAAGGGCAGTCCGGCTGGCGGGATCTGCTTAAGAGCGGAGCGAATTATTATCTGTCGGGAGGGATTCCGGAAGACGGATATTTGTATGTGAAGATCACGAATTACGCCGGTTTGTCTACCTATCTGTCGATGGATGATCAGTTGGATTTCTCCGGAGAGGAGAAAAAGGATCAGATCGAGATGAATCCGGTGATCATCCCGGCTCAGATTTATGGGTATGAGGATGTAAAGCCACAGTTGGTGGATTACACCGGAACATCAAAGACCGGTCAGCCGATCTATATCGTTGATGCCCGGGTGGATGACGGACCGGGCGGCGGTTCGGAGTATTTTTCTGTAAGAAGTATGGGAGAGACCGGGAAGTGGTATATCACACCGACTACCGGATTGGAAGTAGGGAAGTACAACGGAATCCTGAAGGCGCAGTTCAGCAACGGAGAGGTTCGTACCGCAAAGATTTATTTTGAAGTTACCAGAAAAGAGCTGGTGGCAACCTATCACCTGTCGAAAACATCGTATTACCTCGGGGAGTATATCATCGATGACGGAAAGCTGGAGGTAACGGGATTTATTCCCGGAGAGGGAAGGACAGCCTCCGCTGACGGATTGACGGTGAAAGCAGCAGGGTATGAGGATCCTGTTTGTGTCGTACCATCCGTCGCCACCGATTCGATGTGGGTCGGACCGAAGGACGGTCATGCGAAGAACTATTCCTTTATCTACAGTGGGTCGATGCTGACGGTGAACAAGAGGACACCGGTTGCCGGAACACATTATACGGTGACACCGGCCCGGCCGGCATCGGGATGGTATACGACGGATGTTACCATCGTCGGTGGAAATGGAGGCGAGAATGACAGGAGGCGTTACCGCCTCAGCCTGAAGCCGGATGGCAGTGAACCGCTGGAAAAGATCACACTGACCGACGAGACAAAGAACGGCAGTGTTACCTTCTATATCCTGGATACGTCGACCGGAGAGATTCTGGGGCCGGTGGTATTTGCTTATAAGATAGACAAGCATCCGCCTGTCATCAGTGGCGCGAAGGATGGTGAAACCTATACGGAGAACGCCAGACAGATCCTCGTCACGGACGATAATCTGAAGAGCGTGACGGTAAACGGACAGGCTCAGGTGGTATCGTCCGGTCGTTCCGTATTTACGGTTCATCCGTCATCGGCTACACAGAGATTCGATATAACGGCAACCGATGAGTCGGGACAGGTTGCTACGTTGACGTTTGTGATGACTCAGCCGTCGGTTCTGGATCCGACACCGGCTCCTACAGAGAAACCGGGAGGCTCCGGAGGGGATCCCGTGCCGACCGCCGGGCCGGGGGGAAGTTCACAGGGCGGTACTGTGGTTTCCTCGGTTCAGGCCGAAAACGGGGCTCCGATCGTGAGAGTATCTTCCGATGACGAGGAGGTTAAAAATGCGGTCCTGGACAAGTCCGAACTTACGGCTGTAAACGACGGTTCCAACCTCTCGCTGAGGATCGTTGTCCGGGATATCAGCGGTGAGGTCAGTCAGTCGGATAAGGAAAGAGCCTTCCAGGTATTGAACGGATATACGATCGGGGAATATCTGTCGATCACTGTGTGGAAGCGAATCGGATCCGGTGAAGAGACGCAGGTGCTCCGAACCAATTCCCCTCTTTCACTTACAATTTCCGTTCCGTCCGATCTCAGAACCGATAACGCGGATCGTCGGTTTGCGATGCTTCGTCTGGCACCGGATGCGACCGACATGTTGAAGGACAAGGATAGCGTTCCGAAAAAGGTGACGATATACACCGATGAATTCGATGCGGTTTATGTCCTTGCCTATATGGATATGCCGAAGTCCTCCTCGAAAACCGACAAGGACAAGGATGAGAAAGAAAAGCCGGATCCGATTCATCCGAAAAATAAGACGGAGACAAGTCCCGAGCTGGGAAGCAGTGAACAGCCGGAGGCCGGAGACCGTGCACCGGTGATACCGACAGCGATTGCGTTCGGGTTGTCCTTCATCGGGATGATCACGGTGGTACTGATACGCAGGAACAGTCGCTACGAATGGGTTTGGGTAGAGGTTGACGAGGACGAAGATTTGTGATAAAATCGATATGTATCGTTGAGTTTTATAGGACGACACAGAAGGAGGATATGGGACATGGAAGAATTTTTGTCGGATGATGATCTGAATAATCTTCTGGCGGAAGAGCCGGAGGGTCTGGCTGAGGAGCTGGAGATTGAAGGAATGGAAGAGGCGATGGAGATGAGCGCATCCAATCGTCGTTATGAAGAGATTATCAAAAAGCATGCCGGAGATAATTGATTCAGATTCAGTATATCGGGCGACGCAGTGATTGACTGCGTCGCTTTGTCTGTTTTAGGGGGATACGGATGTCTGCGAGAAAGGACAGGGAAAAACCGCAAAAAGAGGTCAGCAAGGTTGTGAAGTTTTTTTTCACGTTGTTCGTTCTGGCAGTTCTTGCATTAATCGGGATTTTCATCTATGAGAAGATATATCACGGACCATCCGCAATCGTAGACGAGTATGTGGATAGTTTCATGGCAAGGAGTCCGGGGCGTATTTTTCGTCAGCTGAATCTGGAACAATCAAATTTTGTCACACCGGAAAATCTGGACCGGCTTCTCCGGGAGAAGGCGGATTATGAGAACATCACTTCGTATTCCCTGGTCCCGCTGACACAGATCAATGACGATGAAAAACAGTACGAAATCCACTATATGATGGGAAGACTGGAGAGTCCTTTTCCCAGGTGATCACCCTGAAAAAGGAGGATGAGAAGTTTCTGTTTTTGTTTGACCGGTGGAGGATCGACAGTGCCGATCTCACCGGGACCAGAATCACGATACGTGTCCCTTTAGGCGCGGAGCTGACGGTGGACGGTCAGCCGGTTCCGGAGACGGAATTGAGGAAAAAAAGCGAGGAGGATCAGGACTTCGAGCTGGGCAGTATGTTTGTCGGAAAACATGAGTTTACCGTAAAGCTGGATGGTTTTTTGGAGTATACGGATACCTTTCCGGTGGAGGCGAAGGACTACATGGATGAGCCGATCGTTACGGTGACTACAAATCACATGGCTCCGAACCTGGATAACCAGAACAAGGCCAGAGATCTGGTACAGGAAATCATCCCCAAGGTTTATGAGTGTGTGCTGTCCCGCAGCGCTTTCGAATACTTCCTTTCGCAGGTGGCGACAGAGAGTACAACGCAGGCGGTTCTCCGACCGAAATATGAAGCTTTGTTGGAAAAAAATACCGATCCGGACAACCATCTGATGTTTGTGGATTTCGAAGGATTTGAGTCCGCGGTTGCATCGACTCCGTCGACGGATGACTGTTATGCGGTATGTGTGACCACCAAGTTGAGATATACTGCGAACTATATGGTTTTGCAGGATGAAGAGTCGAAACTGGTTCCGATCGAGCGGAAAAAGAAGATTCGGACCGTATTCCACTACAACAACGGTCAGTGGCAATTGTATGACTCCACGATTTTTGATAAATTCGGCTAGAATTTTCCGGACAGATATGGTAGAATAAATTCGTATTCGTTATTATGGAGGAAAGAGTGAAAAAAACAGCATCGATATTTATATTATTTCTGCTGTGCGCGTTGTTTTTGGTTGCCTGCGGGAAAAACAAGAATTCGGCAACGGCGGAGCCCAACAGTGATGTATCCTACGAAAACGGATCGGATCTGACCGGCGTGGTGAAGGATATCGACCGAGCCGGTGGGTTGATCAGTTTTTATAATCCTGTGATCGATGGTGAGGAGACCTTTATCTACACGGGAGCGACATCTGTCCAGACGAAAAACGGTTCCGAGATGTCCATGGATGAGGTGGAGCTGGGAGAGGTGTACGACATCGTCATTGATAAATCCGGTGGCAAGCTGGCGAAGATGACGATGAAGAAAGACGTGATCGAGGAGACGGATGCCAGGATTTTTCCGGACAGTGACCGGCAGATCATCACGGTAGAGGGTGTGAACTATGCGTATTCGGAGGGTGTTGTAGCGCTTTCCGGAGGGCAGCCCATCGACCCGATGGAGATTACCAGCGCAGACCGCGTGACGTTCCGGGGAGGAAACGGGAAAGTATACTCGGTTATCGTGACGAGAGGACACGGCTATCTGGAGCCGGAGGACTACGCGGATTTCGTCGGCGGGACATTGATGATCGAGGGGGAATCCATCCTGCCTGTGACGGAAGGTATGCTGGTAGTTGTCCCGGAGGGACGGACAAAGATAAAAATGAGAAACGGCGACCTGGAGTCGGAGGGGGAGACCGACGTTTCCAGAAACATGGTTGCCAAGCTGAATATGAAACAATCCATGTCACAGGTTCCGGACACGGCCCGCGTGACGTTCCATATCCATCCGGATGGAGCCGAGCTCTATATCAACGGTTCGATGGTGAGTTATTCGGAACCGATTCCGATGTACTACGGATTGCATTCCGTCCGCGTGGTGCTGGAAGGATATAACACATACCAGGGTACGATCCGGATCAAGGATCCGGAACCGACGTTTCGTATCGACCTGGCGGAAGAGGTGGCCGCCGTGGAAGAGAAGGAAGACGAGACGGGCCAAACCTCGGACGGTTCCACGGTGGAACCGGATGATTCAGGTTCCCTGGATCCCTCCAACGCGGATTATGATGTGGACCACAGCATCACGGTCAGCGCGCCGAACGGAGCATCCATCTATATCAACGGAACTTATAAGGGCGTAGCTCCCTGTTCTTTCACCAAGTGTATCGGACAGATCACGATCACGCTTCAGAAGGAAGGGTGTCAGACCAAAAGCTACAGCATGGAGATTTTGGATGACAGCCAGGATACGACCTTAAGTTTTCCTGAGCTGGCGGCGTCCGAGTGATCATTTTTGAAAAATAATGGCAACTTCACATAAGCACAAAATTAAGGAGGTATGTTTTCTATGGATTACAAAGAGATTTACAACATGTGGGTAGACGAGGACTCATTTTTCGATGAGGCGACCAAAGAGGAGTTGCGTGGGATCGCAGACAATGACGCGGAGATCAAAGACCGGTTTTACGCGGATCTGGAGTTCGGAACTGCAGGTCTTCGCGGTGTGATCGGCGCCGGGATCAACCGCATGAATGTATATGTCGTGCGTAAGGCTACGCAGGGACTTGCCAACTATATCATCAAACAAAACGGTCAGAAGAAGGGTGTGGCGATTGCATTTGATTGTCGCCGGATGTCACCGGAGTTTGCCAATGAAGCAGCGTGCTGCCTCGCAGCCAACGGGATCAAGGCATATGTGTTTGAGTCTCTTCGTCCTACACCGGAATTGTCCTTCGCGGTACGGGAGCTGGGATGTATCTCCGGTATCAATATCACGGCGAGTCATAACCCGCCGGAGTATAACGGTTACAAGGTTTACTGGGAGGACGGCGCGCAGATCACACCGCCCCATGATAAGGGCATCATGGATGAGGTCAGGGCCGTACCCGACTATTCTTCCGTGAAAACCATGAGTGTGGAGGATGCGAAGGCAGCGGGGCTGTATGAGGTGATCGGTGCGAACATCGACGATCCGTATATGGCCGCGCTCAAGAAAAATGTTCTCCACCCCGAGGCCATCGAGAAAATGGCGAAGGAGCTTACCATCGTATACACACCGCTTCATGGAACCGGAAACCTTCCGGTGAGACGGGTGCTGAAGGAGCTGGGATTTGAGAAGGTGTTTGTCGTACCCGAGCAGGAGCTGCCGGACGGCGAGTTCCCCACCGTCAGCTATCCGAATCCGGAGGCGGAGGAAGCGTTTGAACTGGCACTGAAGCTGGCGAAAGAAAAGAACGCGGATCTCGTGCTGGCTACCGATCCGGATGCCGACCGTCTGGGTGTCTATGTGAAGGACGGACAGACCGGCGAGTATCATTGCCTCACCGGAAACATGTCCGGAAGCCTTCTGGCAGACTATGAGATCGGCCAGAAACTGGCAGTGAAGGGAAGCCTTCCGGAGGACGGCGAGCTGATCAAAACCATTGTGACCACCAACATGGTAGACGCGATGGCGAAGCACTACGGCGTCAAAGTCACGGAGTGCCTGACCGGATTTAAGTGGATCGGAAAAGAGATTCTGAGAATGGAGACCAGCGGAAAAGGACAATACCTCTTCGGGTTCGAGGAAAGCTACGGATGCCTCATCGGAACCCATGCCAGAGACAAGGACGGTATCGTAGCCTCGATGGCTCTCTGCGAGGCAGCAGCCTTCTACAAAATGCAGGGAAAGACACTTTGGGACGCGATGCTGGAGATGTATGAAAAATACGGTTACTATAAGGACGCTGTCATCGCTATCACACACAAAGGAATCGAAGGTCTGGCGAAGATCAAAAACATCATGGATACTCTTCGGAACGACGCGCCGACACAGCTGGGAGATTACAAAGTACTGGTAACCAGAGACTATCAGGAAGATGTGATCCGGGATCTGGCTACCGGAGAGACAAAGCCTACAGGGATTCCGAAGTCGAATGTTTTGTACTATGAGATGGAGGGAGATGCCTGGCTGGCCGTGCGTCCGTCCGGAACAGAGCCGAAGATCAAACTGTATTACGGAGTTGTCGGCGACAACATGAAAGATGCGGAGGAGAAGTCCGCAAAACTCGGTGAACAGGTTAAAGCAATGTTGGATAAATTGGGATAATTTTTTTAAAGGGAGTATGAAAACCGGGAGGTAAAAAAATGGCAAGAACTACGGAAAAACCTGAAAAAACGATGGATGAACTGCTGAACACGTGGGTCAATGACGACCTGGTTCGCGAGTTGTCCGAAGGAGTGATCAATGCTCCCCAGGATTTGCTGGGCTGTCATGAATACGCGGAGGAAAAGGTGCAGGTGTTTACAACCTATCGCCCCTGTGCCTGGCATGTATGGCTTCTGGACGGTGACGGAAATGAGATCGGCGAGATGATCCGGCTTTCCGGAATCGAGGATCTGTTCGGATTTGCCATCATGAAAAAAGCGGATTATCTGAAAAAATACCGGTTCCGCGTCCAGTACGGTGACGAGGATTTCGTCGAGATAGAGGATCCGTATCGTTTTGAGAAGCAGATTACGGATTTTGACTGTTATGTGTTCGGCGAGGGCAAACATCATCGGATTTTTGACAAGCTGGGAGCTCACATGAAAACCGTGGACGGTGTGGAAGGTACCCACTTTGCCGTTTGGGCACCGGATGCCCGCGCGGTCAGTGTTGTCGGTGAATTCAACATGTGGGATCAGCGGTTGCACCATATGGAGCTTCATGGTGAAAGCGGAATTTTCGAGCTTTTTGTACCGGGGGCCTGGGAAGGTGCCGTGTACAAATACGAAATCGTGACACGTACCGGAGAGAGACTTTTTAAAACCGATCCATACGGAAACTACTGTGAACTCCGGCCGGGAAACGCCTCCCGGATCACCCGCCTCGATACCTACAAATGGAAGGACTCCGCTTATCTGAAAAAGCGGGATTCCAAAACCCGTGCGGAGCGGGAAAGAGAACCCATGTCCATCTATGAGGCACATCTGGGTTCCTGGAAAAAGAAAATCGAAGACGATGACGACGGTGTATTCAGTTATCGGGAACTGGCCGATATGCTGGGGGATTATCTTGTAGATATGGGTTATACCCATCTGGAGCTGATGGGAATTGCCGAGTATCCCTTCGACGGTTCCTGGGGTTATCAGGTAGGCTGTTACTATGCGCCGACCAGTCGTTACGGAGCACCGACGGACTTCATGTATTTTGTGGATGAGATGCACCGCCGCGGGATCCAAGTTATCCTGGATTGGGTTCCGGCGCATTTCCCGAGGGATGAGCATTGCCTCGGCAAGTTCGACGGTCAGGCTCTCTATGAACATCCGGATCCGCGCAAGGGCGAGCATCCGGACTGGGGTACCTATATTTTTGACTACGGCCGCAAGGAGGTGAAGAACTTCCTCGTTGCCAATGCCATGTATTGGGTGGAAAAATTCCACATCGACGGTTTGCGTGTTGATGCCGTGGCGTCCATGTTGTATCTGGATTACGGAAAGCGTGACGGCGAGTGGGTGGCTAACAAAGACGGCGGAAACGAAAACTACGATGCCGTTGAGTTTTTACAGGAGCTGAACAACCTGATGGATGAGGAGCATCCGGGCGCCTATATCATCGCCGAGGAATCGACGGCCTGGGCCGGGGTGACGGCACCGGTGAAGGACAAGGGATTGGGCTTCTCCTACAAGTGGAACATGGGGTGGATGAACGACTTCCTTGAGTATATCAAGCTCGACCCATTTTTCAAACAGTTCCATCATGACCAGCTCTGTTTTTCCATCGTATACTATCAGGCGGAGCGGTATATCCTGGTGCTTTCCCACGATGAAGTGGTACACGGAAAATGCTCCATGTTCAACAAAATGCCCGGGCTCGAGGGAGATAAGTTCGCCTGCCTGCGGGCATCCTACGGATATATGTACGGTCATCCCGGGAAAAAGCTGCTCTTCATGGGACAGGAGTTCGCGCAACGCAGAGAGTGGGCAGAGTTCCGCAGTCTCGACTGGTTCCTTCTGGAGGATGAGAGACACCGGCAGATGCAGGATTATGTGCGTGAGCTGAACAAGCTGTACACCTCTCACGATGCTTTGTATTTCAATGATTATGATGTGATGGGATTTGAGTGGATGGATTGTCAGCGACCGCAGACCAGCACGATATCTTTCATCCGTCGCGGAAAATCTGCGAAAAAACAGCTTCTGTTTGTCGTGAACTTCACTCCGATCGCGCATACAAAATACCGGTGCAAAGCGCCCTGCAAAGGAAAATACAAGGAGATCCTCAACTCCGATGAGGAGCGCTTCGGTGGTCAGGGAAGGGTGAATGCCGAGCCGATCACGGCAGAGCCGGCCCGTGTCAAAGATAACGATGGAAAAGAAATTGACGGTTATGAGATCGAGCTGTTTTTGGCACCGCTGACGACGTTGGTTCTTGAGTATGATTACAAGGATGACAGTCAGCAGGAGACCAAGCCGGCTGCGAAGTCAGGCACAAAGACAGGTACAAAAACAAGTGCAAAAACAAGCACAAAATCAGGTAAAAAAACGGGAACAAAAACAGGAACAAAAACGGCAGAAAAATAACACTATGGATGATAGAATAATCAAAAAAATGCTCACCGGCACGATGGTTGTCATGGTTGTGACCGTGCTTTCCACGATGCTGGGTATGCTGGTGGATGGAATCGTCATCAGCCGGTATCTGGGGGAGGCATATACGGCGGCCTACGGTATTGCTAATCCGATATTTAACCTGCTGGTCGCTGTTAACGGCGTTCTGGCAGCAGGTATCCAGGTGCTGTGTTCGAAGCACATCGGCAGCGGGAATTTCGAACGGGCGAAGCAGGTTCATACGGTCAGTATGATCATGGCGTTGATTATTTCTGTCGTTCTGATGTTAGTAATGTGGTTTGGAGCAGAGCCGATCGGATCGCTGCTGGGGGCACACGGGAAGAATGTCAGTCTTCTTCCGGAGGTAGCGGATTATCTGCGTGGACTCAGCCTCGGCGTGCCGGGTCTGATGCTTGCCTTTGTCATCAGTTCCTTCATGCAGATTGACAGTGACCGGACTCGTATGATCATCGCGGTAGTAGTGATGACGGTGATCAACATCAGCGGGGATTTTATCGTGGCGAAGGTGCTTCACGGTGGCCTTTTCCAGATGGCACTGGCGACCACGATCAGTTATTATGTCGCGTTAGTGATCGGCTTTACTCATTACTTGAAAAAGAACCTCGTATTAACCTTCTATTTCAAAGGATTAAAGCTTCGGGATGCCTTCAAGGTAATAAAATTCGGCGCGCCCTCCGGTGTGGTAAACATCTGTATCACCCTTCGTAACATCGTGATCAACCGGTTGCTCCTGCTTGTTGCGACGCACGTCGCGGTGGCGGCGTTCACGATACAGAACACCCTGTCGGCGGCAGCGGGAGCCGTGAGTACCGGTTTGGGAATGGCGGTGCTGCTGGTGTCCGGAATTGTAGCCGGTGAGGAGGATAAAAACTCCGCGGTCAATCTGGTCCGGATCATGATGAAACTCGGACTTATCATCGCGCTGATCGAGATGGCGGTTGTCTTTATTTTTGCAGAACCTCTGTCCGGAATTTTCTGCGGAAAAGACGTCAGCCTTCTCAAAGAGACCACCTATTGTGTCCGGATTTACGCATTTGGATTTATCGGTAATGTGTTGAACTCCATGCTGGAGAATTATGTGCAGGGGCTGGGGCGTGTGGCCTTCGCGAATTTCATCGTAGTGCTGGATACCTTTTTCTACTACGTATTGGTGGCGTGGATTCTCGGTTGGGGATTTTCGCTTCCGCTGGGATATATCTGGGCGTCCTGGGCAATCGGAGAGGCGATGGTGCTTCTCACGGTAATCATCATTGCCTGGAAGAGGAACGGCCACATACCGATTCATTTTTCCAACTATACGTTCTTCCCGAAGGGCTTCGGAGTAGACGAACAGGATACGTTTAATTGTACGGTCTATACCATGGAAGAGATGATCGAGAAGGCGATGGAAATTGAGAAATTCTGTACCGCCCATGGTGCGGAATACAAGCTGGCGATGAAGCTGCATCTGTGCATCGAGGAGTTTGGAGCCAACGTCATCCGGCATGGATTCAGCAGTGATGACAAAAAGCACTCCATTGATATCCGCGTGATCAAAAAAGATGACAGGTTTACAATCCGGATGCGGGATGACTGCCGGCCCTTCGATCCGAAGGCTTGGCATGAAATGCATTGTCCCGAGGATATCACGAAAAATATCGGTATCCGCATGGTCTTCGGTTTGGCCAGGGATATCAAGTATGTGAATACGATGGAGCTGAATAACTTGGTTATCGAAGTTTGATACTATTCACAGCTGAATGAAAAAAGGCATATTGAATGCTTGCATTCAAATATGCCTTTTTTTCATTTCTTTTCCGCCGGTGCATCCTTCGCCCGTTCGGCGGCCCGTTCATCCAGAGCGGCGATGTTATTTTTACATTTTTCCATATCTTCATCCAGTTTGACACTGGCCTGCTCTTCGTTTTTCTTGGTACGAGCCTTCACCCTTTCATACAGCTTGAGGCGGACCATGTTGGCGACCACAAGAAATATGGCCAGTCCCAGACCGGCAACGATAACCAGGATTCCCAGATAGGAAGCTTCGTTGATCAGCTTGAAGCCGAAGTAGGCGGTGGCTCCCAAGATCACAACAATAAGTGCCATAAATTCCAGAAATTTGGTTTTTTCAGGATTCTTTTTTTTCTTTTTCTTTTTTCCCTTTTTGGACTTTCCCTCTGTCGATTCTTCCTTGCTTTCTTCGCTTTCGGTTTCTTCGACAGGAGGTTCGCCGATGGCATCTTCGCCGTCAAGAATGAATTGTTCTGCCAAGGCTTCCTCCCTTCTGAGCACAGACTCCCGTATCATTACAATAATAACACATTTTTCCCGGACTTGCAAGTGCCATAGTTGTGATAGAATTAGGCTTGCAGGGGAAGGAAAAATGTGATATAATCGGCCTCAGGAAGCGGTTTTGTTTTCATTCGTTTCGGGGGAGGGAACCAAGTTCTATGCTGGATGTTTTAATCGTGGAAGATAACAAGGATGTTTCCCGACTTCTGAATGACTTTCTCGAGCGGGAGGGCTATGTTGTAGGGATTGCTGAGAACGGAGAAAAGGCACTGAGGATTTTTGAGATGTACGGTGCGAAGATGGTTGTCCTGGATATCAATCTCCCCGGTGTAGATGGCTTTTCTGTGTGCTCGAAAATCCGGGAGAAGGCAAACACGCCGGTGCTGATCGCCAGCGCGCGGACCGATAAATCCGACCAGCTGAAAGGTCTGGAGCTGGGTGCGGATGACTATATCGAAAAGCCTTACGATATCGATATTCTTCTGGCAAAAATCCGGGGTATTTTTAAAAGAAAATACGAAGTGGATGAGTTGAAGGAAGGAAGCCTGACGTTGAACTCAGTGAAGCAATCGCTGACAGTGGACGGTCAGGATGTACCGGTGACCGGGAAGGAATTTGAACTGTTGAGAATCCTCCTGGAAAACAAAGGGGTTACGATGAAGAAAGAATACCTCTTTAATTCCATCTGGGGCAGTGACAGTGAGTCTGAGCTTCAGACGTTAAATGTGCATATCAACGGTCTTCGGAAGAAGATTGAGAAGGACCCGAAGAAGCCGGAGCACATCGTAACGGTCTGGGGAGTAGGGTATC
>JAFYBS010000109.1 GCA_017540125.1 Eubacterium sp. | reverse complement strand
TGGTCCGTTGTAACGATCCGGCGGCAGCTGAGCTGATCGCGCAGGCAATGGAGCAGGCTTGTGCCAACGACAATATCGGATACAGCCAGGATCATCGAAACACCAGTTTCACGCAGGCGAAGAAGAAAAACTGGGTGATTGCGGATATCGATACGCCCTGTGAGGCAGATTGTTCGTCCCTGGTGCGTCTTTGTGTAAACTGCGGGTATTATGCCTACAACGGGCAGATTCCCTTCCCGAATATCGGGGATACCTTCTACACGGGAAACATGGTAAGTGAGTTGAAGAAGACCGGTCTTTTCTCCGTATATACGGCGAGTAAGTACCTGACGAGCAGTGATTATCTGAAACGCGGAGACATCCTGGTATCCGAAGGAAAACATACGGTTATCGTCCTGAAGGATTCACCGACGCTTTCTCAATGACGGAAGAAGACGGTTTTCCAACAAATTTCATTTTTTCCTTGACAACCGGTGCCCAAACCTATATAATAGGTCAAGTGAGCGGCAAAACGGCTCGCCGTATTCGGTTTTTAAGGAGGTGTAATCGACATGAGTATCTGTCCTAAGAATAAATCATCAAAGGCTCGCCGGGATAAGAGAAGAGCGAACTGGAAGATGTCTTCGGCAACACTTGTTAAGTGCAGCAAATGCGGCGCACTGATGGTTCCGCATCGTGTCTGCAAGAATTGCGGAAGCTATAACAAAAAAGAGATCATCTCAGCTGAGGCAGAATGAGCCTCGATGTAACAAGCGCCCTTCGGGGCGTTTTTTTTATGAAAAATGACAGCATTCTCAGGGGCGGTTTTCAGAGCCAGGAACGTCCCTTCTTTTTTTACATAGCAGGTAGAAGCGGTTGCCTGTTTTCTGTGGGCGGCATCTACATAAGTACCGACGCTTTTGTGAATAGCCATATCCTCGTCCGGCAGGTAATAATAGTTTTTATAATCCGGGAAAAAGTGATACAGAGTATCCCGGATCAGCGGTGCCGTTACGGTGAACTTGTTGTCCTGGAAATCGAGGCCGGCGAAAGAGGTTTCACAGGTCAGAGGGAACGGATAGGTCAGGGAATCCGGCAGTTTGGCCGTGAATATGGCAGATTGATCGTCCAAAGTGAGAGAGGGAGAACAGGGCTCCGGATCCGTATACAGCAGCAGTTCGGTTCCGAGCGCCGTTCCCTGCAGATCTGCCGCATTGTGGGAAAGTAAACACGTACGGAGACGATCGGCCTCATCATCCCGATGAGCGAACTTATGCTGCATGAAGTCCGTATACAGCATGGTACACTCTTGACCGGAATAATCCTGTCCACGATCAAAACCCAGGAGCTTTTCCATGGTGACAAGCTTTCGATTTTTCGTAGGAAAACGCTGTTTTTGGCGGTTCACACGACGATAGAGATCGAGGCTTTCCAAGGAAAGAAAAGGAGAGGGAAGCCCGTGCTCGACATACTTTTTCTCCAGATAGGGGATATCGAACGTGGTGCCGTTGTAATGAATCACGACGGAACAGTTCGCCAGAGCCTCCGCAAATGCTATCAGGAGGGATTTTTCGCTGGAGTAGTCATCCGCAAACCACTGGATTCCCTCGAGGGAATCTCCACGGAGAAAGGCGGCACCGATCAGGTACACACTGGAGATACGGGGAGACAGTCCGGTGGTTTCGATATCAAAAAAACACGCCCGGTCGGCGCTTTCACCAAGTATATATCGGATTCCGGCGATTTGTTCGGCCGGAACAGGCAGTGTCTGACGATAGATTTTCATGAGTGACTTTCCTAACCCTCAATTTACAATATCTTGTATCAAATCCATGATAACACACTTTTTATGGTTGCGCAAATCTTTTTTTTGTGATAAAATATTTTTATTCATGGCTTAGGTTCGGGCGGAAGGGCCCGACTTTCCGAAAGAACACCGGGGATTGCCATGAACAGGGACATCGGGAAAACAGAGATAAAAAGAGGGAAACCATGGCTAAGTATCGTGACAAAAGCATAACGCGCAAGGATCATCGGCGTCTGGCTCATCTGCGGGGGATGGAAGGCCGGGTGGAGAGCTCGACCAGCGGATTCATCCGTGCCTGTGTCATCGCATCATTGGTGATCCTTCAGTTCGCGGTCATCATCGCAATCCCTATCCTTTTGGGGCAGTTTTCGTCTCTTTTTGTTTTGTTGATGGAGTTTTGCGGTATTCTGGGGATTCTTCTTCTGACCAATGACAGTCGCTCCATGTCCTATAAATTCGGTTGGCTCTCTATCATCGTGGTTCTCCCTATCGCGGGAATCGTGATGTTTTTCATGTTCGGTCGCGTCGGCAAGCACAATCCCATCAACCGCAGGATTGCCGCCAAATTCGCCGAGGTGGACCAGAACCTGGTATTCTATCCGGAAAACAGCGAGATGTTCCGGCTGAATCATCCGGTATCCTATCGTTTATCTTCCTATATGGAAGCGGAGGGATCTCCTCTCTGCAAGAATACGGAAGTCCGGTATTATGAGATGGGAGAGCTGGTCCTCGATGACATTTTTGAAAAATTGGAACAGGCGAAACGGTTTATTTTTCTGGAGTTTTTCATCGTTGCGGACGGCGCGATCTGGGACAAGCTGCATGAGCTTTTGCTTCGCAAGAAAAATGAAGGCGTCGAGATACGGTTCATGTATGATGATTTCGGAGCCCTGATGCGTACGCCTACCAGTTTTGCTTCGACACTTCGGGCGGAGGGGATCGATGTGGTCGTTTTCAATCCCATCGGACGCTATGTGAGCAAGCTGTATATGAATTTCCGTACCCACCAGAAGATCGTTTTGATCGATGGGGAATACGCTTATACCGGCGGTTTCAACATTGCGGATGAGTATGCTAACCTGGTGGAACGATTTGGCGTGTGGAAGGACGCCGGTATCCGGCTTCACGGGGATGCGGTGTGGGGGATGACGATCGCTTTCCTCGAGATGTGGTGTGCGATGGTGCCGGATTTCAAGCCGGATTATGAACGATACAAACCTGTGATTCCTTCCCCAAAAAACGATGTGTACTGTCATGTACTCCGGGACGGCCCGGCATTGGGACCGAGGAGCTTTTTCGCCACGAATTACCGGCAGATGATACAGTATTCGGAACGGAAGCTTTATGTGACGACGCCGTATCTCATCCTAGAGGACACCATGATTGACGCGTTGGTTGAGGCGAAGGCGAGAGGGGTGGATGTCCGGATCATCACGCCGAGTATCCCCGACAAAAAACGTGTGAAGATGATGACGGAGTACAACTACGGGGTGCTTCTGAAAAACGACATCCGAATTTATGAGTATACACCGGGATTCATCCATACGAAGGTGATCATGAACGAGCACAGTGTTATCGTAGGCACGGTGAATATGGACTACCGGAGTTTCTACCTGCACTATGAGAACGGTGTTTGGATCTATGACAGGGAGTTTCTCTATCTGGTGGAGAAAGACTTTCTGGAAACGGTCAGCGTGAGTCATGAAGTGACGCTGGAAGAGTGGAAGTCCCGGCCGAAGTTGCGGAAACTGGGGCAGTTTATTCTGAAGGTATTTGATTCACTGGTATAAAGGAGAGTATCGATGATTGGATATATCAGGGGAATTCTGGACAGCCGGTATGAGGATCGGGTTCTCGTGGAAAACGGCGGGATCGGCTATGAGGTTTTCGTGCCGGGAGCGGAGCTGGAGCATATGCCCCACACCGGGGAAGAGGTAAAGCTCTATACCTATCTGCATGTGAGAGAGGATCTGATGCAGCTGTACGGCTTTCTGACACGGGATGCCTGTGACTTTTTCAAGCTGTTGATCACGGTAAGCGGAGTCGGGCCGAAGGGAGCGCTGGCCATCCTGTCTACCATGGATGTGGACTCGCTTCGTTTTGCCATCCTGGCTGCTGATGCGAAGGCGATTTCCCGTGCCCCCGGCATCGGTAAAAAAATGGCCGAGAAGATCATCCTTGAGTTGCGTGACAAGTGCGATGCGGATGATTTCCTTGCCGCTGAAAGCGGCGATACTATAGGTGCGAAAGATAGAGTTTCGGGGAAGGATGTTTCCTCCGATTCTTCCAAAGATGCTATCGAGGCCCTCGTCGCCCTGGGCTATAGCTCGACCGATGCCACGCGGGCGGTTCGCTCGGTGCTGGCGTTGGATAGCTCAACGGATACCGAGGCGATATTAAAGCAAGCGTTAAAAGTCATTTAATTGATTAGTAGGAGGCTCGGGGACGCGATCGCAGACTGTCTTCTCTCAGAAAAAAGGCATTCTGCGAGAAGACAGCTGCTGCCGCCCCTCGTTGAACCATTCATCATGATTTCATACGGCCTTCAATCACATGTATGGAATCATAAAGGAGAGTTATTCGAGGAGCGGCAGGCGTGGACTTTTTGTGAGTTCAAAACGTGAAACGTTTTGCGAGCAAAAAGCTCTCACGCCGATCGCGCTCCGAGCAACCTACAGCCCTTGCTATTCTTTTGTAAATAAAAATGGAGAAGAGTTAACATGGAAAAACGCGTCATATCAACCGAACTTATCGAGGAAGACTATAAGATCGAGAACAGCCTCCGCCCCAAGCTCCTGAGCGAATACATCGGTCAGAAGAAGGCTAAGGAGACGCTGAAGGTCTATATCGACGCGGCGAAGGGGCGTGGCGAGGCACTGGATCATGTCCTGTTGTATGGGCCTCCGGGGCTGGGGAAGACGACCCTGGCGCAGATAATTGCCAACGAGATGGATGTCGGGATCAAGATCACCTCCGGGCCTGCCATTGAAAAACCCGGGGATATGGCATCGGTCCTGAACAACCTGAATGAGGGCGACATCCTTTTTGTCGATGAGATTCACCGTCTGAACCGACAGGTGGAAGAAGTGATGTACCCGGCGATGGAGGATTTCGGGATCGATATCGTCATCGGAAAAGGGCCTTCAGCCCGTTCGGTAAGACTGGATCTTCCGCATTTTACACTGATCGGAGCCACAACCCGTGCCGGGATGCTGACAGCGCCGCTGCGTGATCGTTTCGGCGTGATCCACCGGCTGGAGTTTTACGATGAAAAGGAGTTGGCGGAGATTGTTACCCGATCGGCGAAGGTTCTGAAGGTGCCTATCGATGAGGAGGGGGCGATGGCGATCGCCAGACGATCCCGGGGGACGCCTCGGATCGCCAACCGACTCCTGAAGCGGGTGCGTGATTTTGCGCAGATCCGGTTTGACGGAGCGATCACTCTCGAGGTGGCGGACAAGGCTATGGATATCTTGGAGGTGGACAAGCTGGGATTGGATTCCGTGGACCGGGCTGTACTGATGACGATGATTGATCACTACGGAGGCGGTCCGGTGGGACTGGAGACCATCGCAGTCAGCATCGGTGAGGACGCGGGAACTATCGAGGATGTGTACGAGCCATTCTTGATCCAGAAAGGTCTTTTGGCCAGGACGCCGAGAGGTCGTGTGGTGACGGATGAGGCGTACCGTTATCTGTTGCCGTAAAGAATTGTTCTTGTGTATTTTAAAAAAAAGTGTTAAAATGCTTATATGTGATCCGGAGAGGAGATGTTTTTCCGGATACGAGGAGGAAAACAGAAACCATGGTTTGTCCTAAATGCGGAGTCGAACTACCGGAGAATCCCACGGTTTGCAAATCCTGCGGAACAGAGTTCCGGATGATGGAAGGATACGATTACCGGAAGGCGAGACAAAAAAAGCCCCGAAAGTTGGCACTCATTCTGATTATACTGGTTTTGGTTGTTGCGGCCGTGATCATTTTTTTCCTGATAAAGGGATTTGGGAAGGGAAGTTCGGAGGTTGACAAAACCGGCGGCACATCGGAATCCGTTGTTGATGATGCGGATGTCGACGAAGAAGAGGGGGAAGACCAGGAGGACGGAGCTTCCGTCGGTGCGCCTGAAGAGGGAGAGTATCAGGTTGTCGCGGTAGAAGTATACGGTCAGTGGGTGGATGCCGAAGGCTTCATCACGAAGGACGACCGGATCGTAATAAAAATGAAGAAAAACGGGACGGCGGTATTCCGGTTCGGAGATTCTTCGGAGAAAGTAAAGTGGACGAAGGATGGGAGCAAGCTCACCTTTACGACGAAGGACGGAATGAACGTGGCGGAAAAAATGGAAGACGCCGCATCCTACTTTGAGTGGAAGGACGGGATGATCCTGTATCATGCGTCTATGGGGACGGACGGGATGACGGGAACTACTGTTTTTGCCAGAGAAGGGACGGACTTATCCGGATATGATATTCTGTCTCCTGAGGCGTTTCAGGAACAGATTCCATAGAAATCATTAAAAAGGAGGAAATTGTTTATGAAGTGTCCAAATTGCGGAGCGGAATTACCGGAAGGCGTAGCTTTCTGCAGCAGTTGCGGGACGAAGTTGGAGGCTGTGACTCAGGAAGCAGCACCGACACCGCCGCCGGCACCGGCACCGGCACAGGAGGAGGTTCCGCCTCAGCCACAGGCGGTTGAGCAGCAGGTGCCGCCCCAGAGTGAACCGCAGAATTTCGGCCAGGTGCCACCCCAGGGACAGCCGCAGAACTTCGGTCAGGTGCCACCCCAAGGACAGCCGCAGAACTTCGGTCAGGTGCCACCCCAGGGACAGCCGCAGAACTACGGCCAGGTTCCGCCACAGGGAGGACCGCAGAACTACGGCCAGGTGCCTCCACAGGGAGGGCCGCAGTACTACGGTCAGGGTCCTTCTCAGGGAGGATACGGACAGCCGATGAATCAGTACGGACCGCTGACCCCGGCGAAGAAATCCAAGACGGTTCCGATTCTGATCGCAGTTATCGGCGTTGCCTTGATCGCCACACTGGTGGTGCTGTTTGTCTTTGTGTTTAACAAAGGAGGCGGAAACAGCGATGTGGTCGGTAAGTACCATGCGGCAGCCATCGAGTTCTCCGGCATGACGCTGGATATCTCCACCCTACCGGGTATGGATGATGCGAAAGCGGTGAGTTTTGATCTTCAGGAGGGTGGAAACGGTACGGCAACTGTAAACGGAGAAAGTCATCCGATCACCTGGACGATGGAGGGAGGTTCACTGGATATCATCGCGGAAGACGGAAAAAGCTTTGCGGAAGCTATTTCAAATGGCGGTGGAAAGCTGGAGTTTAAGAACAACAGGATTTATTGTAAATATGAAGAGAATGGGCAGGAAGGATCCATGATCTTTGCGAAAGAAGGGGATACTCTGTCGGATATCGAGATGTCCACGCTGGCAGACTTTATCGCCAAGATGGGCGAAGGTATGAGTCAGTAGTGTCAACGGTGAATGGAAAAATAAAGTATTGTAATAAAAATGGAACTGTGGTATAATCATCTCATCTTGAAATCGGAGGGATGACAGAGGATGCAGGATCAGACAACGACAGAGGTATTGATTGACGGGCGGACCTATACGATCGCCGGTTTTGAAAGTGACGAATATCTGCAGCAGGTGGCAACTTATATCAATCGCAAGCTGGGTGCTCTGAAGAAGAATAAGGAGTATAACCGCCTTGATCTGGATATGCGCCACGCTCTGTTGACGATCAACATTGCCGATGATTATTTCAAGGAGAAGCAGGTGGCCGATGATATCCGGGGAGACCGGGAGCTGAAGGACAAGCTGGTTCTTGATATGAAGCATGAGATCATCTCAAGAGAGGATCAGATCGACAAGGATGATCAGAAAATCCGCGATCTGCAGAAAAAGCTGAATGAAGCGGAAAAGAGGATCGTGGAGCTTGAGACCACGCTGAAGAATCAGAGAGCCGGTCGCAAGTAGCGTAAGTAAAAGAATATTCAAATTCAAGCCCCGACGGAAACGTTGGGGCTTATCATTAGGGAAACTCAGATCAGTGAGTATGTCTGAGGGTTTGTTAAACGAGGAGAGACTATGCGAAAAAGCCCGGAGATCCTGGCGCCGGCCGGGTCCATCGATATTGTCTACGCTGCGACTGCCATGGGGGCGGACGCGGTTTATGTCGGTGCGCCCCGATTTGGTGCCAGAGCTTTTGCGAAGAACCCTTCCGTGGAGGAGCTGGCTAAGGCTATCGCAGACCTTCATCTGAGGGGGAAGCGTCTCTATCTGACGACCAATACACTCCTGACGGACCGTGAGCTCGAAGAGCTTCCGGAGATGATGGATCCGCTGGTGGAGGCCGGTCTGGATGCGGCCATCGTGCAGGATCCGGGGGTGCTGGTTCGATTACATGAGCTTTATCCGGAGCTGGCTTTGCATGCCAGTACCCAGATGGCTCTTTTTTCCGGCGAGGAGGCCGAACTGCTTCGCCCGTACGGTGTGACACGGTTTGTCCCGGCCAGAGAGCTGACCATCGATGAGATCCGCAAAGCGAGAGAGCAGACCGATCTGGAAATCGAGGTTTTTGTCCACGGAGCTCTCTGCGTCTGCTATTCCGGGTGGTGCCTGATGAGCGAGTACATCGGAGGACGGAGCGGAAACCGTGGTGCCTGTGCCGGACCGTGCCGCCTGCCGTACCGGAGAGGGGATAGCACATCCTATGAGCTGAATGCCCGGGACAGCGAGACTCTGCTTCATATCCCGGAGCTGATTGAGGCGGGGATCGATTCCTTCAAGATCGAGGGCAGAATGAAGAGTCGGGAATATGCGTCCTATATCGCGTATCTCTATCGTCATTATTCCGATGTGTATCTGGAAGAAGGAGAGGATCACTACCGGGAGCTGGTGGAGAACCGGGACAGTGTTCTGTGGCAGGACAGGAAAAAGGCGATGGAGCTGTACAACCGCGGTGGATTTTTCTCCTCTTTTCTTTTCGCGAAGGAGGGGGAACCGACGATCGAGACGAAGGTTAAGGGGCACTTCGGGCTTCCGGTAGGGACGGTGGAAAAGGTGAACAGAACAGGACAGGTGAAGGAGACAACCTGTGAGATCCGCCTGACGGAGAAGCTGCGTCCCGGTGATGTCCTGGCAATCCGTGATGATGACGGGGAGACCGTCTATGAGTTTACGGTGGGTGGAACGACGACATCCGGACAGGATACCCGGCAAAGCAGTGGCCGAAAGAACGGAGAAAAATCAGATCGAGCGGATACGACGAGGTATACGGCAAGGATCGGATTCAGCGAAGTAAAAGAAGGACAATCGGTGTTCCGAACGAAAAACAGGAGCCTGCTGGAAGAAATCGACCGTCACATCGATCAGGCGCTCGCTGAATCCGTGGTTGAACTGACCGGTCGCTGGACCGGCCGGATCGGTGAGCCGGTGCAGTTGGAGGTGAGCGGAGAGTTAATTCAAGTGACTGTAACCGGAGATGTGCTTCAGGAAGCGTCGAAGCGACCGGTCACGGCAGAGGATGTGCGGGAGCGTCTGTCACAGCTGGGTGGAAGCGGTTACCGATGGAAGTCTCTTTCAGTGGAGATGGAAGAAGGAGCGTTCCTCCCGTTGAAAGCTGTCAAGGAGATGCGCCGGCAGGCAATCGCTGCTTTCGAGAAGCGTTCAATCGAGGTGTATAGGGAAAGAACGTCCGATCCGGATCAGAGAAAAATGATTGAATCCGGGGATCGGAAGGTTGAAGATACCATCTGGATCAGTGTTCAGACACCGGAGCAGGTGGAAGCAGTCTTGACATTTTTAAAGAATGTTTCACAAAGAAAAATCGTGTTACACGTGAAACTTGACGGTTTTTCGGTACTTTCCGGGGGTTTTATCCACAGCATGTGGGAGAAGAGCCGGAAGACAAACCCAAATATTGAATGGGCCTTTTCGTTGCCGAAACCGTGGCGGGGAAAGGACCGGGAGCGATGGGAACCGATAATGGTTGATTTTTTTTCATGTTTCACGGGATCGTTTATCTTCCTGGCGAACAGCATGGCAAGCCTGGTGTTCCGTAACCGGTATCTGCCGGACATCCTGACGGTGGCAGATGAGAATCTGTATATGTGGAATGAGAAAGCGAAGGATTTTTATCGGAGAATGAAGGTAATGCCCGGTCCGGAGAGAGTATACGGACGGATTCCGGTGATGACGACGAATCATGCCCTGTCAGAGGGGGAGATCGTCACTCCGAAGGGAGACCGGTTTCTGATTTGGAAACCGGAGGCCGGTGAGTACCGCGTCATCTATACGGCCGAGCCTATGGATAAGGCTCGTTCGACAAACTCAAAAGAAACATTGGATCCGGTCGTTCGGGAAAAATATGCCGTCGGGATACGGATTGATCTGACGACAGAAACGGGAGAGGAGATCCGTGCCTCCCTGAGGAATCGAATTCATTGACAGAACAGGGCGTTATCGTTTATAATCAGTATTGTTATGGAAGTAGTAATTGCAGATATCTCAAGATATTTTCTGGTGTTGCTGATCATCATCTATGTATCACTCAGCTTCACCTCCTTCATCGGCAGTTCCGAAGCGAAAAAGCGGGCCATCTACCGGTCACAGCGGGCAGTAACGGTGCTGATCTTTTTGTTGTGCGCATCGGTGCTGATGCTGGAAAAGCCCACGGTGAAAAAGGGTGCGGCGCTGGGGTTGTGTCTGGTTTTCTATATTGTTTTTATCGTATTGTATCAGAATATCTACCGCAGCCTGTCAAAGCTTGTTTTGAATAACATGATGCTTTGTCTCATGGTGGGTTTTATCATGCAGATCCGGCTGGATGTGGGTGACGGGATCAAACAGCTGCTGATGGCAGCCGTAGCGATGACGGTAGGCCTTTTTGTTCCGTATTTCATTGAACGGTTTACCATCTGGGAGAAGCTGACGATTCCGTATATTGTGGTCGGGTTGGGACTTTTGATGCTGGTCTTTCTCATCGGAACGGAGCACTACGGGGCGAAGAACTGGATCGCCATCGGTGGGTTTGAGCTTCAGCCTTCCGAGTTCGTGAAAATTATCTATGTGTTTTTCATCGCGTCGATGCTGGCAAAGAGGACGGATTTCCGATGGTGTATTCTGGTGACGATTCTTGCGGTGGCTCATGTCGGTGTACTTGTTTTGGAGAAGGACCTGGGCGGAGCGCTGATATTTTTCTTCACCTATCTGATGATGCTGTATGTGGCTACCGGACAGTGGTGGTATATCGTTGCCGGACTCGGTGTGGGATCCGGAGCGGCCGTGGTGGCATATAAACTGTTTTCGCACGTGCAGACCCGTGTCATGGCCTGGCGTGACCCCTGGAGCCACATCAACGACGCGGGATATCAGATTTGCCGGAGTCTGTTTGCCATCGGTACCGGCGGGCTGATGGGAATGGGACTGGGACAGGGGCTGCCGGAGAGTGTGCCGGTGGTTTCGAGCGATTTTATTTTTTCCGCGATTTCCGAGGAACTGGGTGTGGTGTTTGCACTTTGCCTGATTCTGGTGTATATCTCAAGCTTTATCATGTTTGTGAATATC
>JAFYBS010000108.1 GCA_017540125.1 Eubacterium sp. | reverse complement strand
GAGGAACATTGTTTGAGCGTCAGCTGCGAAGAGCCGATAGGAGTCACGCGAGATGACGCGTGACGAGTGTCGGGTCGCACGCAGCAAGCGAGTCTGACGAGGGCGGACCTGAGGGATCGACAGGTGCATCGAGTCGACCGGTGTTCGTGCGTCTGACGATTATGTCTGGCAACATAACCGGGCACTACAAATAATCTAAGATTTATATATCTGCTTGTCCATCAGTCCCTCACTCTTTGCAACGATGGTGGTGACGACCACATCTCCCAGGCAGTTACTCATCGCGCGAAACATCCCCATCAGCGCGTCAATTCCCATGACGATGGCGATGCCCTCCAACGGTACACCGATCTGTCCCAACAGCACGGAGAGACAGATGAGTCCGGAGCCCGGTATTCCCGGTGCGCCCACAGAAAGAATGATGATGGAGATGATCATGGTAGCCAACGTTGCTCCGGTGATGGTGATCCCGTAGGCCTTGGCCAACGCCAGTGCCGCGATGGAGAGATAGAGACAGTCACCGTCCATGTTGACCGTGGCTCCCAGCGGGATGGACAGGCTGTAGACACGGCGGGCAATGCCCAGCTTTTTCTCGCAGGCCTCCATATTGATAGGAATGGAAGCATTGCTGGAGGCCATGGAAAAGACCTGAAGCATGGTCTGTGGGTATTTGCGCAGGAACGGAAGAGGGTTCATGCGGCCGATCACGAGCATCAGCAGACAGTACACCACCATCATACATAGGATGCCCAGGATAAAGGTCCCCAAAACTCCCAGCAAAGAAAGGATCGTATCAAATCCGGTTCCCATGATCATCGAGCTGATGGCACAGAAAACCACAATCGGCATAAACCGGATGATCATAGTGGTGATCTTCATGAAGAGTTCATTTCCTGCTTTCAGCAGGTCGCATAGAGTCTGGGAATATTTTCCAATCTTTCCGACCGCTACACCGCACAGCACCGCCAGGAAAATCAGCTGAAGCATATCCGACTCCAGGAACGGTTTGATGAAATTGGAGGGCACGACATCCACGAGGATATGCATGATAGAGGTATCTACTGTTTGGGAGGTGATGGAGGATACATCCTGCGCGACCTTCGGGATCATATCGGCACTGCCCGGCTGGAAGAGATAATACATCCCCAAGCCCACGCCGGTGGCAATCACCGTGGTGAAAAGATACATGCCAAATACCTTGGCACCGATCCGCCCCATTTCCTTCAGATCAGAGAACTGCATAACACAGGTAACGATCGAGAAAAATACCACGGGCGCGACACACATTTTCAATGCACTGATATACATAGTCCGAATAGGGTCAAGAGCATATTCACTGAGGTTGTCACACCAGCTTTCGGGAGTCAGGTTCGCCATCAGCACGCCGAACACGATTGCGGCCAGCATGGCACCCAGCGTCCGGTAGAGAAAGGTGTGACGTGAACGAACGGCTGTCATCCGGATTCGGTTGACGCCGTTTTTATGGTTGTATTTTATCCCGTCCGTAAAGGACTTCAGCAGGATTCCCCGGAGTACCTCCTGTGTCGACTCGCTCTCCGCTTCGTTCCCAACCGTCGAAACCCGATCCATATTTTTCGACAGATCAAAGGACTGTCCGTGAGATACTGCCTCGATGGTTACATCACCGAAACGGGAACGAAACGTGACATCTACCGTGCTCCCCTCATCCGCATGGGCCACCAGCGCTCCCACTGCCTCCTCCGCGGTCAGTGTTGCCCGGGCAAGTTCCTTTCCTTTGATCTTTACTTCGGTCAGGCATCCTCTCGTAAACTCCATTGCCTGTCCGATACCCGCGGTATCCGCTGAAAACCGTTTGTATTGTTTCACGTTAAAATCCCCCCTCTCTCCTATAACACCATAAACGCATATAACGGATAATTTGTAAGCCAATCCTGTTCTCTGTAATCTGACATGGATATTCTTACGCCCCGACTCAGACCGAATTTCTCAACAAATGCCTTGAGGCTTTTTGCCCGCAGGTTCTCCGCGGACTTTACCTCAACAGGAAGCACTTCGTCCATTTTTTGAATAACAAAATCAATCTCGCCTCTGGAGTTTTCCGCAGAATAATATAATGGTGTTATCCCCCACTCAGAAACCATCTGTTGCAATACATACTGCTCCGTCATAGCCCCCTTAAACTCGGAAAATAGCCTATCGCCGTTCACAACAGACTCGATTGGCAACTCAGACATCGCTCCCAGCAAACCCACATCATGCATATAAATCTTAAAATCCGATATTTCAACATATCCCTTCAATGGTATTCCTGGTTTACTTATCCTGTATACCTTATGTATAAGTCCGCAATCGGACAGCCACTGTATAGCAGTTTCAAATTCTTTTGCCCTGCCACCTTTTTTTACAACACCATAAATAAACTTTTTATTCTCTTTAGCAAGCTGTGATGGAAGCGAATCCCAAACCTGGCTCAAACGTTGTATCGTCGCTCCTGAAGCATGTTTCATAAAGTCTTGTCTGTAAAACCCGATCAGATTTTCCTGCTTTTCCCTGCAACTGTACAGATCGCCATGTTCGATATAGTCGGAAACAACCTCAGGCATACCACCTACGATATAGTAGTCCTTCAAAAGCCGAACAAACTCATCCTTCATGCTGCATATCAAACTGATATCCCTGCTTTCAAGCAGATCGCATAAAGCTTCTTTTTCGCATGCCTTTATAAACTCTCTGAAAGACAGCGGATACAGGGTCATACTATCCACTTTTCCTACAGGAAATGTCGTTCCCTTACGAAGAGCAATACCCATAAAGGAGCCGGCGGAAATCACCGCATATTCAGGTGCTTCCTCGCAGAAATACTTAAGCGAGGCCAAAGCCCTTGGCTCTTCCTGCACTTCGTCAAAGATTATAAGCGTGTCCATAGGATCAGGTTTTATATCATACAAAGCGGCTATCGCAGAAAGGATACTCTTCGGATCAATCGTCCGTTCCAAAAGATCATGGAGTCTACCGTCCTTATCAAAGTTTATATAGACCGTTTTCTTAAAGTAATTGGCACCAAACTCTTTCATAAGCCACGTCTTCCCTACTTGTCTGGCTCCACTCAAAAGCAATGGCTTATGATCTTTTCTGTCCTTCCATTTAACAAGTTCTTCCATCAAAAATCTCTGCATAATATATCCCTCTTATTTCAAGGTCCCGACCCGTACATCCTACGTCTGACTTATACCTGCAAAGCCATTTTACTCCAAAATAATGTAAAAGTCAACATTTTTTAGGACGTAAAAATGTCAACTATTACATTTTTAAGGACGTTATGCGATTAAAACATATAATATAGGCCTGTCACTTTTTCTTCTCCAGATATCTCGCCGCGCTCTCGGCATCCCTCACGAAGACACCCTTGCAGTCGTCACCGAGTCGGGACTTCAGTTCACGCAGCTTATCCGAAGAATCACTGATGGCGATCACCAGTGGCTTCTCGCCGTCTGAGGCAAGATTAATCTCCGTCTGTGTCTGCCCGCGGGCTACCTCAGGCCCGGTCTCACCGGATAGCTTTACTAAAGAGGGATCCAGATACTTCAGCAGGATCTCCTCCAGTGCTTCATACATCACCGGCTTACTCAGGTAATCTGAGAAGCCTTCCTGCAGGTAGGTGTCACGGGCACCTACGATGGCATCCGCTGTCAACACTATGATCGGTGTGTCCTCCGCCAGCTTCTGTTTTTTGATAACCTTCAACGTATCGGTTCCCGACATCTCCGGCATCATCTGGTCAAGCAGGATCACATCATACGTGTTCTCTTTCAGCAGATCGATACACTCCTGTCCGGATTCCGCCGTGGTCACCTGTATCCTGGTTTCCTCCAGAAGAGAACGGATGACATCGAGGTTCATGTCATTGTCATCGACGATCATCACTCGGGCCGACGGGGCCACCAGAGACGGATGATAGTCTTCCATATAATCATTCTCCTGAAGCGCCGATACATCCTGGGAAAAATCTCCGATCGGTGTCTCATCGACAACTCCCTGTCTCATCTGTGCCGTAAAGGTGGTTCCCTCGCCGTAGTTGCTTTCCACGTGAACCGAACCATCCATCATCCGTACCAGACTCATGGTGATATTCAGTCCCAAACCGGTTCCCTCGATGTTGCGGTTCCGGTTCTCATCCAACCGCTCAAAGGAATTAAACAGACGGTCGATATCCTCATTTTTAATTCCGATCCCCGTATCCTTCACGGAAAACCACAGCATCTTCGTTACCTGGTCAAAGGAAACCTCGATAGATATGCTTCCCTCGGGTGTGTATTTGATCGCGTTGTTGATCAGGTTGAGCATGATCTGTCGGATTCGGATTTCGTCACCCTTCAGGATCGTCGGGATATCCTCTGAAACATGGACGTTGAATTCCAGCCCTTTGTCCTGTGCTTTCTTCTTCGTCATGTTGACAACATCGTTCATGACGGAAACAAACCGGTACTCCTCCGGGATCAGTTCCATTTTTCCGGATTCGATTTTGGAAAAATCCAGGATGCCGTTGATGATGGACAGAAGGGTATGTCCGGCACTCTGGATGTTCAGGGCATACCTCTTCACCGGCTCTTTCGGCGAAGTACGCAGGATCATCTCGTCCATACCGATGATGGCGTTCATCGGGGTTCGGATCTCATGGGACATGTTCGCCAGAAAATCACTTTTCGCCTTGTTGGAGGCATCGGCAGCATCCTTCTCCAGCTCCAGCACCCTTCGGTCGTACTGTGCCTTCTGCTCCTCCAGCTTCATCGCTTCCACGGTCTTTGTATAGCTCTTTTCATTTCTCCGTCCGACCAGATAGAAAAGTACAATGGCGATAAATACGACCGTACAGATCAGGATGTTGATAAACAGCTGGATCCTCACTTCACCATACAACTCGTCGTTACTGACCACCATCACCACGTTCCAGTCATTCAGGATATGGTTAACAAAAACCGTGCTTTCACCACCGTCATATGTAAAGGAAAAATCGCCCGACTCGGAGGTTTTGATCGCCTGTAAAAATGCTTCGCCCTCGTCATCCGAATTGATCTTTGTTCCTTTTTTATCTTCCGTTTTATGTGCGATAAAAAGCCCGTTATCGTCGACGACAAAACCGTAGCCTTTTTCGTTGATAGTAAGCTCCTTCATCATATCCTGAATGCCGTTCAAAAACACATCCATCGATATGATATTCTGCTTGTCCGGCAACATCCTGGTCACAGAGATGATCAGGTTTCCGGTCTGCGCGTCCACATAGGGAGGCACGATGGCCGTCTCGCCACCGTGTTCCTTCGCCACCTTGTACCAGTCACGGGTTTTCGGATCGTAGCCCGCCGGCGGCTCCCAGTTGAGGCCATCCATATAGCGGCTCATGATGTAACCGTAAAGACCGTTATAGTTTTCGTTGAACTGCTCGGCGACGTTGTTGGTTTCGTTCACGAGAAACTCCTGCACACGGGCGGGCGTACTTCCGCTGATCAACATGTGATGCAGAGAATCCGAGGTGATCTGCAGGACGTTTTCCGCCGTATTCAGATGGTTCTCGATCAGAGTGGAGACGTTCCTCATACGATCCTCGATAACGGCATTGGAGTTCAGAACTGCCACATTATAAATCAGGCTGGAGGTATAAACAACCATCACGACCACGAAAATAAAAACCAATATGAGCGGGATCAGCATACGGTGTTTTTTACGACCGTATTTTAAACTCTGTTCCGGTATATTTTTCCGCACTGACACACCCCCTCAGCAAGTTTGTTTCCATCACGGCTGCCACTTCCCAGCTCGAAAATCTCATGTCACATAGGTTTATTTTTTACTTAATTTTAAAGTATTTTTCCGGCACCTTCACCTTCGTCGAACCCGTATAATATCCGGGATCCCCAAGGATGTAGGTATCCTGATAAACCAGAAACGTATTGTCGATTTTTTCCCCGGTTCCGGCATCCGTATACCGGGAACCGTTCCACTCGGCTCCGGGCGAGAAAACTCCGAAGTCCCCCGCCAGATCATTGATATCGTCCAGCTTGCTCTTCCCAATAATCACATTCACGGCATGCTCAGCCAGCCCGGCGGAAAGCGCGTAGCCACATGAGTATGCCCAGGTACCGAACCGGCCGGCTCCGCCCTTCTCCACGATAGCATCCTCCACCTTCGCCAGGATCTTTCCGAAGTCACCGGTTTCCCGGGTAAGATCCAGGTCCAGCGCGCCGGGATATCCTAAGAGCGGAGACGGCAAATCTGCCTCGATGAAGTATCCGCCGCATTCAAGAAGTCCCGAGATCAGGGGCTCCGTGTGGGCGTCATTTGTGCAAAAATAAGCCGATTTCTGTCCGTATTTTTTCACCCATTTGGGAACAGCCTTCCGAATAAAGCTCTGCGCGCCCGGCACACCGGCATCCGTAGTGGGATCGGGAGCCGTCTCGGTCTTGAATTTGATTCCGAATTCTTTGCAGGCGGCTTTCATGATGTTGACACGACGGGCCACGGTTTCATAGGACATATGACGCGGGAAAGAGATATGAACGAAGGTATCGCAACCCAGCTCGTGTGCCGCCCGGATCAGAAGATAGCCACGGGCTACGAAATCACTGCATACCACCAGATCCGAGACCGGACTGATCTCCGAGAAGTCTTCGTATACCTCACCGGCAATACACAGGATGTCCGGACGATTCTTCTTGATCTGACGAAATGCCTCCGTCGTTCCGTCCACCGCCTGGTTAACGATGATAGCTTTCATATCCGGATCCTCGGCCAGGTTCACGATGGTCTGCACCGTCGTGTCGAGCTCTTCGGCAAAGTTGTCCGGATAGATGGCCAGCGTCACCCGGTCCTCCCCGTATTTTTGCTGAAAAGCCTCCGCCCCCCGCCGGTCGTCCTCCGACTGCGAGATCGAGCCGGTGACGATACCGATGTGAAAGTCATCGGCTGTGTCCGTACTCTCTTCGTCTGACCTGTCGGTCGTTTCCGGTTTGGCTTCCGTGCCTTCCTCCGTAGCAGACGGCTCAGAAGATGAACTGTCTGAAGACTTCTGCGTCTCACCGCAGCCTGCCGCCGTAACTGTCATCATCAGAATTAATAATAAACTCAGTAGCTTTTTTTTCATAATTACCCTCGTATTATTTGATTTCCATGATCCGGTCCGGATTGTGTTTTTGCAGATAACGATCCATCGCCTTTTTCCCGATTACGGGAACGCATTTATAGATACCCTCGAGCCGCTCTTTTTCCTCCCGGAGAAGCTCGGAATCGTAACCCCACAACAGACAAACCGGAAGTTCCCTTTTCTGTTCCGGGAGAAACTGTTTTTCCTCGGGGATGTATTTTTTCAACGTTTT
>JAFYBS010000107.1 GCA_017540125.1 Eubacterium sp. | reverse complement strand
TGCTGAAGACGCTGGCCGGGTTCCTCGTATTTTTATCGATCGTCACGGGAATCTGCGGGATCGGAAGTCTGTCGGATTTCAGCAAGGTGGGAAAATACATGATCGGGCGCTATGTCCTGTTCACCTTTCTCGGTGCCGGTTTCTGTGTGCTGGCGATGATGCCTTTGCATGGGCTCGTGTTCGGCGAAGTGCAGGGAGGGACACAGGTGAGGAGGATTTTTGAGCTGATTCTGAGAATCGTTCCGGACAATCCTGTCACGCCATTTTTAGAATGCAACCTCCTTCAGATCGTATTTCTGGCCATCCTGTTCGGTGTTGCGGTTCTGGTACTGTTGCAGGAATCAAGCGAGTTGCACGCCGTGCTGATCCAGATTAAAAATGCCGTGATGTACCTGGTTTCCCTGCTTTGCCGCCTGATTCCGATTTACATCATCGCCTCCTTGACGGTTCTTTTCTGGGAGCAAGGAATGGTTATTTTTAAACACATCTGGAAGCCGTTGCTTCTGGTGGTGATCATGCTCCACCTGATGGCGATGGTGAAGGTTATGAGCGTTTCGATCCGCTGCAAGGTGAGTCCGGGATTATTGCTGAAAAAGGCCGCGACCTCCTATATCATCGGCCTGACGACATCCTCGTCCATGGCTGCCCTCGGCACGGTGCTGGATGCCAGCGAACACCGCTTCGGAGTTCCGAAGAGCCTGGGAGAGTTCGGCGTCCCGATCGGAAATGTCATCGGCCGCCATTTTGTCAGCGGCGGATTTGTCATCATCTTATTTTTCCTGGCGGAACATGCCGGTGTTCAGGTCAATATCGGTTGGATGATCAGTCTGTGGATCTATGTTTCGATCATTTCGTTTGCCATGGTGCCGGTCGCCGGCGGAACCCTGATCTGTCTCGGTGTCATGCTGGCGCAGTTCGGCATCCCCGCCGAGTACCTGGGGATAGCCGCCTCGCTGACGCTGCTGGCCGACTTCGTCATGGCCGGAACCTACGTGCTCGACGAGCATATGGAGATGGTTCTGCAGGCGCGACACTGGGGCACGCTGGATATCGAAACGCTGCGAAACAAGGTTTGACAGTCGGTGGAAAATGGTGTAAAATATAAACATGTCTGATCTAGGAGGTCTATCATGTTTTTGGATGTTGAATTCAAAAGAAAAATGAACCCGGCGGCGATTCAGGATAACGGCGCCATGATCACTTACGGAGAGCTGACAGGTTTCTGTCGGGAGGCGATCATCGGACTGCCGGAGCGTGCGCTGGTGTTTTGTTTGTGTAAAAATAACATCGGGTCAGTGGCCGGTTACGCTTCCATCATGTCAGCGAATGCAGTGCCTCTCATGCTCAGCGCGGATATCGATGAAGAGCTGTTGCAGACGCTGATCGATACCTACGATCCGGATTATATCTGGCAGCCGCAGAAGGATGCTACTCCGGATGTGGATCATTGGGTATCGCATGATACCGGTCTTTCTGCGGAGTCCATCGCCAAGCGTGACGCCGAGACGTTGAAGCAGGTGGAGGCGGCGAAGATCAACGCAGCGAAGAAAGCGTCCTCCCGTGTGGGACAGACGGTAAATGTGACGGCGAAGGTGAGTGGCGAAGTTCGTATGGACCGTTATTTCTATGACCTGGTTCGGTTGAAATCCCGTGAAGCCATCGATGAGGCGGTGAAGGAACCGTCGCAGATGGAGCAGATGGAGGGAGTGAGGCCGAGACTTCACCCGAATTTGGCGTTGTTGATGACGACCTCCGGATCCACCGGAAGCCCGAAGCTGGTTCGTCAGTCGCATGTAAATGTGTTTACCAATGCCGCGGCGATTGTGGACTATCTGGAGATCGGCGAGTTCGACCGGGCGATCACGACGTTGCCCATGTCCTATACCTACGGTCTTTCCATCATCAACAGTCATCTGTTGGCGGGAGCGGAGTTGCTTTTGACCGACATGAGTGTGATGCAGAGAGAGTTCTGGGATTTCTTTAATAAAGAAAAAGCGTCCTCGTTGGCGGGCGTGCCCTATACCTACGAGATGCTGAAAAAACTGAAGTTTACCAAGATGATGCTTCCCTCGTTGAAGTACATGACACAGGCGGGCGGGAGACTCCGTCCGGAGCTGGTAAAGGAGTTTGCCGAGTTCGCCGAGAACACCAGAAAGCGTTTCTATGTGATGTACGGACAGACCGAGGCGACGGCGCGGATTTCCTATGTGCCCTATGTTCATGCGGTGAAGAAGGCCGGCAGTATCGGTGTGGCGATTCCCGGCGGGGCTATTTTTCTCGAGGGAGAGGACGGACAGCCGATCACGGAGCCGCATAAAGCCGGTGAGCTGGTGTACAAAGGCCGAAACGTCACCTACGGATACGCGGAGTGCCCGGAGGATCTGGCGAAGGACGATGAGAACGACAGCGTGCTTCACACGGGTGATCTGGCCGAGATGGATGAGGACGGATATTTCTACATCGTCGGGCGGAAGAAGCGGTTCCTGAAGATTTACGGAAACCGCGTGAGCCTGGATGAGTGTGAGGATCTGATCGAGAAGGAGTTTCAGATTGAGTGCGCCTGCACCGGTGAGGACGATGAGATGTTGGTTTATGTCACCGGGAAAAATGGCCCCGACGCGATCTCGGAGTTCCTGACCGGAAAGACCGGGTTGAATCCCAAAGCCTTTACGGTGAAAGAGGTTGACGCGATCCCGCGGAATGAGAGTGGGAAAAAGGCTTACGGAGAGCTGAAGTAGTTCTCATGGAAACACATTAGCCGGAGATTTCTATAATAAAAAAATGATGCCTGTCACGGCTGAGCTGTGGCAGGCATTTTTTGAAGTTTCTTGAAAAAAAATGAAAAGAAGTCTGACATTTTACTTGATTTACTTAACATTTTGTGCTAAAATATGTTGAGTAAATCAATTTTTGTGTGTAGAAAACTTAAGACAAGAGTAGAATTTGGAGGTAAAACTTATGAGAAAGTATGATTATTCCTTTCTGAAGGGACCGGTGCCGGGCAGGCTGATCCGGCTGGTGGAGGACATCTCCGTTCTGAAAACGAAGGAGGAGTACCACAAACAGAGCAGTGAGGCGACGTTTCAGACGCTGCGGGAGAAGGTGGTTTTTGATTCCGTATGCTCGGGAAATGCCATCGACGGTATCACGGCGACGGATGCCAGGATCCAGGGGCTGATCGAGGGCGATTACGGCTCCACCAGAGACGAGATGATGATCATCGGGTACAAGGATGCCCTGAATCTGATCAACATTCAGCACGATAAGGTGAAGTTTGATCAGGAATTCCTTCGAAATCTCCACAAAATGATCTTCGGAGATGCGATGCCGCAGGAGGCGGGGATCTACAAGACCAACGATATCTTTATTTTTGGCATGGGAGGAGAAGGACAGGAGCGTGTCCGGCTTAATCCGGTGAGCGCTGAGGAGATTCCTGTGGCTACAGAGCAGATGATTCGCGCGTATCAGACGGCAATTCGCGACGAGGAGGTGCCGAATCTTCTGATAATTCCCTGTGTGGTGCTGGATTTCCTTCGGATTCAGCCGTTTGGTGAAGGAAACGAGAGAATATCGCGTCTCCTGACGAGTTTCCTTCTCTATAAGAGCGGAATCGATGTAGGTGGGTTCATCTCACTGGAGAAGCTGATCGAAAAGCGCAAAGACGATTACTTCACTGCGCTGGAAAAATCTTCAGAAAAATGGGCAGAAAGAGAGAACGATTACATACCATTTGCGGAGTTTTTTCTGCAGATTGTGGCGAGAGCCTACCATGAACTGGATGATCACTTCGTAGAGGACACCAGGCGGAAGGCCAGCAAGCAGGAAAGAATCGAGGCAATCCTGATGAATACCTACGTTCCGGTTTCGAAATCCGAAATTATGGAGAGGCTTCCGGATGTGAGTGTGAGGACGGTAGAAGTGACGCTGAAACGGCTTTTGGATGAAGATAAAATTATGAAAGTTGGCAGTTTTCGTGATGCAAGATACAAGAAAAAACAGTGAGAGTCGTTTTTAAGCTCGAATTTACAAAATAATTAATTTGAAAAATAACACGGTTCAGATACCGAAAAAACGTTATTCTGAAATTAGTAAAAGGATGAGTCAAGTTTTGAAGGGCTCATCCTTTTGATTTGTGTAAGATTTGAAATTAAGAAGTGGTGAAAAGTAAGTTCAAGAAAATGTTGAATCTCGGAAGATAGAAATTTTAAGGGTAAATAAAAAAGACCTCCGGAAAATAGAGGTCAAATTCAAAAAGACCGGTTTTGACTAAAAAACGGTTATTTATAATTTGATTTCATATTGCTTAAATGATAATACAAAATTCGGTTTTAGGCACTCCGGCGCAGGAACTGCGCAAAATCGCACACCTTCAAAGGTGCAATCGCAAGTGGTACTACACAAAATCGTTAGTAAATCGGAGTGGCTTGTTGTTGACCGGATGACATTATCTTTCGCATGATACGATGTGATTTAATTTTTTGACTGATCCGTTGGAAGCAAAAAGTTGTTGATGTGAGATTTTTGCTTTCCGGGACATGGACTTTTGAGATGGCCATGTCGGACCGGAGTCTTTTTCGTTGATCAACGCTGTCAAATCAAAGCGAATTCTTTCAGCTCACCGTAGGTGGACGGATCGCCGTGACCCGGCAGGATCAGAGTGTCGTCGCTCAGGGAGCGGAGATATGGCTCCGCTTTATCCTTGAAAAGCCGCTTGCTTCCCGTGGGGAAGCGGGTGATCACATCATGTCCGTTTACCAGGGAATCACCGGTAAACACGGTGATGAGCGTGTCATTCAACCATAATTCGATGCACTGGCTGCAGTCCGAGTGTCCCGGGGTTTCTACCGTACGTACGGTGAAATCGCCGATTTCCAGGCATAAGTCATAGGGATATGTCTCGTCTGCGGTGCATCCGTATTCAAAATCAAAGTACTGTTCGCAGTAGCGCTGTCTCTCCTCGGTCTTATCCATCACCAGCGCCATGGAATAGGCTGCCAGGTTTTTGTGTGGATCCTGCATCTTCTGATCACAGAGAGGCGTGGCGTAAACCGTGCAGGGCAGCTTCTCCCGAAGCTTGTTGATCCCGGCGATGTGATCGTAGTGAGAATGTGTCACCAGCACAGTGGCATGACCGGCGGAGGCACAGATTTGATTCAAAAAATCCTCGTCGGATTCATCCCATAAATTGGGATCGATGATCAGCAATTCGCTACCGGCGCCTGAAAAATCGTTATTTTTCAGGTGGGCCGACGTGGTGCCGGAATCAATATTATTAAAGTTTAATGTAATTTCTGTAATATCGGCGAGGGGAGCATCTGTGCCCCCGTCACCGATTGCCGTAGGAAGATGAAAAATATACATACGGGAGTCCAGGACAGGCATGGAGAATATCGAGACATCGATACTCATCTGCCCTGTTGCACCGGAAATAATTAATTCATAATGAAACATTTATCGGTACTCCCAATCGATTTGCGATTCTGCGTGTCTTTTTCATCTGCGAGTCAGTATACTACATTTCGTGGTGATTGTCAAGAGGGGGCACAAGATAAGGGCGGTGAAGAATTGGATGGATTTATCCGATATATATTCCGGATAAGCAAGTTTTCTGCTTATCGGTGTTTTTCGTGTACCGGAAAAATGCTCCGGTAGATGGTGTTTTTCGTGTACCTGCAGGTTTCGGCAGGGCTTGTTTGCTATGTTCGAAAAATCAGAACCGCCGGGTCACAACATCTTGTGTCAAAAAAATGACAGCAAAAATTTACGAAACCGGTTGGTTTTTCCGCTTGTCGGCAAGGGTTTTTGATGAGATTCTTCTGAAAAAATGCTTGCACATCCGGGACAAGATGTGGTATAATCAATTTAACTATGGAAGTGGGTTGGGGGAAGTATGCCCATTTTGAGTTTTGTCTAGTCTCGTTATATATGGAAAGCCAAAGGATTGGCTTGACAAGGAGGTTGACACTATGGATGGTCAGAAAAAGAATAATCGATTCATCCGGCTTCTGGGGAAGCTGGGTAGAAAGGTAAAGTTCCTTCAGACTCCGCTGAAGGTGCTGGTGGTGGTCGGCGTCAGCGTCCATCATCTGTTCCGGAAGCTGTTTTTCGATGTGAACTATCACGCGGCCCGAATGCGCCTGCTGATGGGCACCATGTGTGCGGCTTTGCTGCTCACACTTTTTGTGATACCTGCTATCGCGGATGAAATGGACCTCCTGAATGTAGAAATCGTGGAAGAGACTCCGACACCGACTCCGACACCTGAGATTGAACTGATCGAGGGAGAAACTCCGGTGCAGGAAGGCACGGATAATGAGGTGATCCCTCTGGTGCCGACGGTAGAGGAGACGGCGGTGAATCCGGATGACGCGGTTGTTCCCGTAGACCCGGAGACTGTTCCGGAAGCGACCGATCCCGGCGCTGAGGGTGTTCAGCCCGGTACCGAGGGGGACGGAACTTCGGAAGGAGTAGTTCCGACCGAGGGGGCGGACGCAGTTTCCTATGGTGTTGACGAGAACGGAAACCCCCTAGATGAGAATGGGAATCCCATCATTCCGGATGAGACGAACGCTCCGAAGAAGGGACCGGCGGTGAAGATGTTGATGGCAGCGTTGCCGGATGAGAAGGCATTGGCTGCTCCGACACTGACGGTGAACCTTAATACATCAACCAACTCGTTTGACTACGGTGATGACATTCCTCTGAAGGCGACACCGACGAACACTGTAACAGATGCGGATCTGGGGACAGGGTGTACCTATGTCAGTTCAGAATGGGAATACGTTTGGTACGTTAAGCAGGGAAGTAATGAAAAACGAAAAATGGTGGACAGCCTGACGAAGGATTTGAATGAGTTTACGGCAAATCGCACGGACTTTTATTCATGGGGGGCTGATAAGGGGGCGTTCCGAAGGTTTTACGGTTCGGATAAGGATTATGTTTTTTCGTGTGAGGCGAGACAGACCATCACGTACGAGTATATTGATGGCGGAGAAACCAAAACCGGAAAAGTTATCAATACGACACTTTCCGACGAACCAACCATTACCATTCATGTCAACAAGAAAGAGTTAAAGAACAACGAGTTTACCTTGGCGCCGGCTCTGGAAGCATATCCTGCAGAGGTGGCAATTCGGACGAATAATAACGGGAATCCGTTTAAAAATCCGGAGTTAAAGAGTCCGTCGACCTATCCGGATCTGACTCCGAATGCGTTTAAATACAGTTTTGTCGGAACAAACACCGGATTATCTCCCAAAGTGACGGCTGGTTCCGGTGAGAAGTATTATCTGTTTAAGAGGGAGGATACCTATAATCTGTATCTCCTTATGGATGAGGATTCGGAAAACTATACGATGGAGACTTCTCCGGTAAAGACTGTGAAGATGTTCTGTAACAAAAATCAGACCATCGAACCCGAGGATCTGGTATATACAATGACCCCGGAGGGGGCTCCGGTGACCGGTGTGGACAGCAATAAATGGGTTAGCAGTCTGAGTATCGGAACGGTATCGTCGAAGTCAGGATTTACTATATCAACAAATGTCGATGATTTTGAATCCTACAGCAATCCGTTTGTCGCCGAAGAGGGCGGACCGGACAATATGGTTGGTTATCCTGTGACCTGCCCCAAGGAACTTCGGTTTGCTTACGAAAATGAGATGGTGGAGAAATCTATCACTCCTAACTATGGCGGGAATCAGAAAATCTACATTGATAAAACCGGGCCGACGATAAACAAAGTTGCGTTCAAGGACGGGGATCCGAATGTTACGAAGGTGGTCAAGGATCCAACCAAGCCGTTGGAAGTAACGTATTATGTTAAAGGAGACTTTGATATTGAAGTAGAAATAACGGACATACAGAACGGTGACCATGATGGATCCGGTGTGAAGACAGCGCAATACTGTGTTTACGAGGCGGGGACATCGCCGGCGGAAGGAGACTGGAAAGATTTGACGAAGGGTACCGGCGCCGGGGAGTACAAGGCTACTGTCTCCGTCGCCGGGATTAACGAGAATAAGGGCGGAGTTGTAAAGGTAAGAGCCCGCGACTTTGTAGACAACAAGAGCGAAGACAATCCGATTAACCAGGGGAAGGATTCGATCAGCTTCGATATGAAAGACAAGGAGCCTCCTTACTATACGGTGAAGGAGACCGGGGTGAGGATTGAAAAGAATACGGCTACCGGGGCTACCGAGGATGCGATCATCTATATCACAGACAAACGAACCGTAACGATCGACGTGAAGGATGATGCCAGCGGGGTGAATACCACCACCTATTCCTGTGACGGAGGGTCGGCGGAGCCGACTTCGGATGGAATGAGTGTTAATTACACCTCAAGTGTAACAAGTATGTCGCAACCCAGAACATTAACCTTTTCCGATAACGCTGGCAACAGCAGTACCATACTGGTTAAATTTATCCTGTCAAATGATCAAGTATATACAGCCGACACCAGCTTGATCACGATTCCGGAAGCGGATTACGGGGATGAGGTTCCTGCGGTAGACGCCCAGATGTTTGTTGAGGGTCAATTGCAGGCGGATCAGCATGTGGAGATCAAAGGCGATATCAAGGTTGAACTGGAGGACGGAAAGGACGGAAGCGGAGTATTCCAGGTTCCTGAAGTATCAGCGGAAACAGGCACGTTCAAGGTAAAACCGGTGAAAGGGCTGGGAGTGAACAAGGCGGCCATTTCCACGACAGATGTTACGAAGGGCGATCCGTATTTGGCTTATCTGATTGTTAACTATACGCTGTATAAGGGAGATTCTGTTGTTGATCAGCATGTGGTGCGAAGACCGGTCACGTTCACGGTGAATCCGAAAAAGCTGACGATGAAGTATAAAGGTAGTACAGAGCCCTACCATACCCGCGAGTACCAGAGAGTCACGACTGATTGGTTTACGAACAACATCCAGGTGTCCGGGTTTATCACAGGAGAGGATATATCAGTACTGGAGGGTTATGTACCGGTAATAGCTGCCCAGGGATCTGCGGAGGGTGCGACCGCAGAAATCGCGGTAAGCACCGATGACGGTGCCCTGACCACCGATGGATATGTCATCAAAAAGGGTAAACTCATCTTGACGCCGAAGGACGGCAAGCCTTTTTCGGCGACATCGAGTACCAGTAAGAATCACAATTACTACTACGCCGGAGATTCCTTCCATGGTAAAGTCGATGTGGAACGAAAAGTTTTTAAGGACATCGGCGGAAAAAACCTTGGCTACACGATCAAACCCACCTCACATTATAATGAGGACATGTGGTATGCGGATGATACCGGTAAGGTAGCTGAGGATAACGAGTGGTATGTGGAGAACATGCAGATCGAATCCTCGGACACATCCAAGTATCTAGTATTTGATGCGACGGATGAACCGGGTTACGGTGATAAACTGTATGAGATACAGACATCAGATGATAACACTGCGGTCAAAAGTAAATTCGGTGGGTATTCGGAAGAGTTTCAGGATCCTGACGATGGCTCCGAGGTAAAAAAATACTTCTACATCTATGATGTCGAAACCGGTGAGGTGTCTGATATCACGCCGGAGTCGATCAAGATCGACACCAGTGATCCCGGGGAATTCAGTAACAGCGGTGCTGAGCCGACACTGAAAAAGGAAGACACCACCATGCAGGCGGATCAGGATGGAACCTGGCTCCCATTTTTCTATATCGAGGATAATGTATGGCGTGAGTTCCTGAAATACGTGACGGTTGGTCTGTATTTCAACGATACGATGGATCTGGTGATCCGGCATGCTGTTGATAAACAGAGTGAGGTTGCCAGTACCGAGTATTGGATCGACCCGACCCGGACAGAGTATACCGAGAAAGACGCGTTGGTCGGGGCGGCCAGTGGCAAATGGACCGAGTTCACCGGTACCGGAAACATCCCGGAGACAACCGGATATATCTATGTGAAGATCACCAACAAAGCCGGACTCGAGTTCTACCTGAACTCGGAGAAGTATGTCATTTTTGACAGCAAAGGGCCGAAGGTAACGGCAAGCTTCCACGGTGAGAGGCATCGCGGAAAAGAGACGGAGCCCGAGAACGGACTCCAGTCGGATATCACGACAGAGGTTCAGGACAAGGATGAGTATGTCGCTTCGGATAAGGTGAAGCTTACTATCGAGGATGAGCAGAAGCTCTATACCGGTGACGAAACCGATCCGGCCATCCGGATTTACAAAGGTGTGAACGCTTCGGCGTCTGCATCCGTATGGAAGATGATTGTCTGCCCGGACGATACGAAGGCGGAGGTGGAACTCGATCCTGCCGAGCTGGAGGCGGTCAGCGGATGGTGTACCGTTGTGGCCAAGGATAACTCCGGATTGGTGACGACCAATTATTTCAAGATCGTGAAGCCGGAGTTCCGGGTGAAGCTGGATTCGCTGACGTTCGATACGCTGACCTACGGGACAGCACCGAGTCAGGAATTGAAGATGACGTACAGTAACGCGGGGAATGCGAGAGCGGAGATCACCAGTGTGACCTTTGACAGCCCGTATTTTTCTGCCACACAGAAAGGAACGAACAATTATTCCATCAAACCGGTTCAGTCCGAGACTACGAAGCTGGAGGCGGGAACCATCGAAACGACGATGACGGCGAACTACAACGGCGGAGCGAAGGCGACAGCGAAGTGCCGGATCACGATCCGGAAAAAGCTTCTGGTGGCAACCTACGCGGGGGCGACGATTTATAAGGGACAGAAGCTGACGGTTCAGCCGGGTGATATCAAGGTGGAAGGCTTCATCGAGGGCGAGTCCGCTGCGAACGCGGCTTCCTATGTGGCGCCGACCGTGACGGTTCCGGAATATCCTTCGGAGACCATGATCATCACACCGAAGGGCGGTTCGGCGAAGAATTACCGGTTTGACGATGCGGCCAATGTCGGCGGCGTGGTGACGGTGCTGACGGACAAGGCAGCCAGAAACACACATTATACCGTGGAGGGTACGCTTTCCAGTACGGGCTGGTACATTTCCAACATCAAGATCAAACCGAAAACAGGATATTCTCTGACGACCGATGCAGCAGGAAACTCGCCGACCAGCGAGCTTACGCTGACGGATGATACCAACGCCGGGGAAGCGAAGTTCTATATCAAGGATGCTTCGACAGGCAAGCCGAGCTCCGGTGAGGTCTACGAGCAGAGCGTATTCAATTACAAAAAGGATGTGGTTCCGCCTCTGATCACCGGTGCTTCCGAGGGGCAGATTTACAAAGCCAATTCGAAGAAGATCACGGTAACCGACGATTATCTGTACCGTGTAGCGGTGAACGGTATCCGGAAGGAAGTGAAGAATAATAAAGCCGAATTTGATATTTTGGTGGATCAGAAGCAGTCGTCCTTCTTCATCACGGCGGAGGATTATGCCGGACATATCTCGTCGGTGAATATGTCGATGATGCAGCTGGATGGCGCGGATGATGACGATATCCCGGTGGCTGAGGATCCGAATTACAATCCTGATGATGATGTCATCGAGGACAGTACCAAAGACGGTGGCGATACGGATCTGGGAACATTGACGAAGAAGGTGCAGTTGATCGACGGGGCGCCGACAACGACGTTCTGCTCGTCGAACAGCGACCTGAAGAGCGGTGTGCTCACATCGAACGAGCGGGCGGTGATGAAGGAAGGCAGCGACGCGAATATCACGCTGCGCGTTCAGAATATCAACGGAAGCGTGAGCCAGGCGGATAAAGAGCTGGTGATCGCGGCGTTGGGTGACTATACGGTGGGTATGTACCTGGATATCACCCTGTGGAAGACCGTCGGAAACGGCGATGAGAAGCAGGTAAGCAGCACGAAGAAGCCGATTTCCTTGTCGATCACGATTCCGGAGTCCCTGCGCAGGTCGAAGTCGGGCAAGGTGAGAGAGTTTGCTATCGTCCTTGTTCATGGTGATTCGGTGTCAGTGCTTCAGGATCAGGACAGCGCGGTAAATACCGTTACGGTATCGAGCTCGAAGTTCTCTGTTTACGCACTGGCGTACCGGGATGTGGATGAGAGTACTTATCGGAAAAATCATCCGACCAACAACGGTACGGGTAACAACGGCAACCCGGGTGGCGGCGGTCAGGGAAGCGGCTCGAACGGAGGAGGCGGTTCCGGTGCAGGAAGTGGCTCCGGTGGCGGTGGTTCTGCCGGCTACGGAATTGAGACCGATGGTGTGGGAAGAGCTCCCCAGACCGGTGATACAGCACCGATCCTTCCGACGGCGATCGGATTCGGTGCCGCTCTGCTCGGAATGATCATCGCGGTGATCATCCGGCGGAGGATGAATTATGAGTGGGTTTACGTCGATGAAGAGGGAAATATCATAGAGGAGGAAACGACAGAATCATGATAGTGGAACCAAAGGTAAAAGGGTTTATCTGCACGACAGCGCATCCGAAAGGGTGCGCTGAAAGTGTTCGTAGGCAGATTGAGCATGCAAACTTAAAAGGAAAAGTACCGTTCCCGGGCAAAACCGGAGAGGATCCTGTGAAAGCGCTGATAATCGGCTCTTCCACGGGGTACGGACTGGCCAGCCGGATTGCTGTGGCGTACGGCTACGGT
>JAFYBS010000106.1 GCA_017540125.1 Eubacterium sp. | reverse complement strand
GATTACAAAGTGCGGATCCCGTCCTCGGCGATGGTGATCCGCCCTTCTTTTTTCAGGCGGCCCAGAGCACGTTTGAACGCGGCTTTGCTGATGCCGAATTCGCGGTTGATGATGGCCGGGGCGGTCTTGTCATGGAAGGGGAGAAAACCGCCTGCTTCGGTCAGCCTTGCATAGATGCGGTCGGCGTCGGAGCGCATCTGCACTTTGGTTTTTTCCTGCAGTGACAGCGTCAGCTTGCCGTCAGGGCGCACTTCCTTGACGCGGGCTTCGAGGATCTCTCCGACACGAAAGTCACGGGTGATCTCGTTGTGCGGGATCAGAGCGTGATAGCGGTCGTCGACGGCGACGAAGACACCGAAGGAATCCGTGATCTCGTAGACGCGGCCGCGGATGCGGTCATTTTTCTGAAAAGGACTGTCGGTGGACAGATAATCGTAGATGTGCATCGTGGCGCAGAGCCGCTCGCTTTTGTCGATGTACAGCGCAACCGGGATTTCATCGCCGGGGCGCACGTGGGCCGTCTGCTCTTTGAAGGGCAGAAACAGATCCTTGGCCAGCCCCCAGTCCAGGAAAGCTCCGATGTTCGTGACATCCACGACCTTCAGTACCGCCAGTTCCCCCAGCTGCAGACGGGGACGTTCGGTGGTGGCGATCAGCCGGTCCTCGGAGTCCTTATATAAAAATACCTCCACACGGGAACCGGGTTTCATCTCCGGCAAAAGCTGTCCCTGTGGCAGGAGAACCTCATCAGCGAGACCTTCCGGCGCAGCCGGCTTTTTATTGGTCGAGCGACTTGTCAGGTCCGGCGCAGCCGGGCGTGACGCTTCCACAGCGAGGCTGCCTTTGTCAAAGGTCAAATAGGCCCCATGCTCGGCGAGACGGGAGATCACCAGGGTCTGTGTGGTACCGATAAAATCGGAGAGGTATTTCTTTTCGGGTGTGATTTCTTTCATATAAATAATTCTTCTTTCTTTAACTGGCCTTTGCGTGGATCAAAGTCCCCGCGGTTCAACGGGCGGTAAACTCACTGATGAAATACGGCTCCTTATTCTCATCCGTGAAAACGACATAGAAGAGCTTTTCATCGGTTGCACTAAAGCCTGTATACACGGTCATCGTATCTCCGTAGTGAGCCGCGTTCCGATACTCTGCCCGAAACTCTGCCGTGTCAAAATCCATAGGAAGATATCCCACGGCCAGTCGGACATATTGGCCGTTGTTCAGGTGCTGGTTGGAATCCAGCAGACTCGGATTGACGAAGATGGAATCCTGTTCCTCCAGGGTGTCGGGATAGGATACTTTTCGTGATACGGAGTAGTCCATGTCGTAGGGTGGTTCCGTGCCGTAGCCCTCGGATTCTTCTTTATCGATACGGGTGGGCTTTCCGCTCTCCGAATCAAAGTAGAACCAGCGGGAGTCGGCGTAAGCGAGGACTTCGTGCTCCGGAGTTTCCATCAGAAAATTTCTCTGACCGAAGATACCTGAGAATTTGTAGGCCCAGGTGTGTACATCAAAGTATTCCCCCATCTGGGGACGGCGGACGAAGACAACATGCCAGGCACTCACCAGCCAGGCCCGGTGCCGCTCGGCTAAAAACGCGGCAGACCGTCCGATGTCTTCGCTGTGGAAGAGGGCACAGTCCTGCATGGAATTGATTACGGATTCGACGCCGATCTTTCGTTTGTGGTCGATCCGGCTGTAAGAAACACGGTCGTGAAGAGTGTACATATCGCAATTTCCTCCTGAAAAGGTTTGTACATATTCCATATTATAAAGCATTTTTTAAAAAAAAGCTAGTGATTTCTTGAACAACGTGGTATGATACAGTTAGTATCAATACAAGAACCGGAGCGTCACAAACATTGCACGGATGGCAGAGATTCGCGTTGCCGCTCTGTTGCTTCGCTCCAGAATGGGGGAAAATATGAAAAAATTGATAGTAACAGACCGGGCACCCCTGGCCATCGGACCGTATTCCCAGGCGGTGGAAACAGAAAGTTTGATTTTTACATCAGGAGTGATCCCGATCAATCCGGTGACGAACGAGCTGGTGCTCGGCGGGATCCAGGAGCAGGCCGATCAGGCCATCGCCAATCTGATCGAGCTGGTTCGGGCAGCGGGGCGTGAGCCGGAGGATGTGGTAAAGACGACGGTGTTCATCAAAAATATGGATGATTTCCAAACCGTCAATGAGGTATACGAGAAGTATTTTACGAAGTGCTTCCCGGCGAGATCCTGCGTAGAGGTATCGCGCCTGCCGAAGGGAGTCCTGATCGAGATTGAAGCGATCATCGGGAAGAGATAGTGAAAAAAATGATGAGCCTCCGGTCGCATCCGCCGGAGGCTCATCTCACATTGAAATGGCAAGAGGACCGGAAGTTACCCGTCGGTAACAGCCGATCCTCTTACACACTATCCATAAAGAAAGGAGAAAGAAAGTAATTAAACTCTTAAATCCACGTTAGCTCCCAGATTCGGATTCACACTTTGTTCCATCATCTGAGTGATTGCAGCGCCCATCTCCTGTTGCATATCGAGCGCATTCTTCATCATGGCGATTCCCACTCCCTCCATGGTAGTGTTTTGAGCCGATAACTCGGCATACCTTGCGATGTTTATTCCATCTGAAATCTCCATATGCGACACCTCCTTGTATCGACTTACAGCAATTGTAACACATAATTGACAAAAAGAAAAGACTTTTTTTTAAATTTTTTCATTTTTTTTCTGATTTAATAAAAAATGGCTATTTTTCGATAAAATTTAAAAAATGTGTTGACAGATGTAGAATAAATTGTTATACTAAACTCGTATTTTGTTAACAGTTTTGTAATATCTAGGAGGTAAGCATGAATCGAAGCAGACTGATTAAGGCCGTGCTGGGCACAGGCTGTATCATGTCGCTGGGATTGATCGCATCGGCCACCACATCGTTTACAACGACGATGTGCACGGAGACAGAGCTGGCGGGAATGTCCTATACGCTGGACAGATACTGTTCCATCCAGTCGGGCGCCGGATCCGATCCGGAAGCCATCGTGGCATTTGCCGATATGCTGGGGGGCGGAGCAGCCAGCGGAACCAGTGTGACGGGAGAATCCCTTGTCGAGGAGCAGACTGTCGATAACGATGAAGTGAAATCGGCATCCGAATATGAGAATGTCGGAATATCCATCGCGGCAGACTATGTAAATATCCGAAAAGAGCCGAATACGGACGCGGAGATCGTAGGAAAGCTTTACCGCGGAAGTGCAGCGACGATTGTAGAACATGTCGATGACTGGGCGAAGATCCGGTCCGGTACGGTGGAAGGTTATATCCGGAAGGATTACCTGGCAATCGGATACAGTGCCGAGAAGCTGATCGATGAGTTCGGTACCAAGTGGGCGACCGTAACTACCGATACCCTTCGTGTCCGGGAAGAGTCGAATGAAAACTCAACCGTGATGACGCTGGTTTCTCAGGAAGAGAGTTATCCGGTGATCACCGAGCTGACAGACTGGGCGAAGATCAATGTCGATGATGACTGTATCGGTTATGTATCGAAGGATTATGTGAAGATCACGGTTCAGTTCAAAAAGGCCGTATCCATCGAGGAAGAGCGCGAAGAAGAGCGTCGTAAGGAAGCAGCTGAAGCGGCAGCGGAGGATACGAGCAATACCGGTAATAACGGTGGAAACAATTCCGGAAACAATGATAATTCAAGTAATTCCGGAAGCAACAGCAGTAACAACGGCGGAAGCAGCGCGAGCCAGGGCGGCGGCAGTCAGAACGGTGGCGGCAGCAGCAACGGCGGCGGCGGAAGCAGCAGCGGTAATTCCGGCAACTCCGGTAACAACGGAGGCGGCAGCCAGAACGGCGGCGACAACAGTGGCGGCGGCGGTTCATCCGACGGCGGCAGTGGAAGCGGCAACGGCGGCGGCAGCCAAGGTGGTGGCGGCCAGCAGGGCGGCAACCAAGGCGGTGGCGGCGGCGGCTCATCCGATAACGGAGGAGGCGGCGGTTCATCCGACGGCGGTGGTGCTATCGCGGAAGGAGACGGATCAGCAGTAGCATCCTATGCTCTTCAGTTTGTAGGTAACCCGTATGTATACGGAGGAACATCCCTGACAAACGGAACGGACTGCTCCGGATTCACCATGTCGGTATACGCACACTTCGGAATCAGCCTTCCGAGAACTTCGAGCTCGCAGTCAACTGTCGGGCAGAGGATCAACTGGGAGGATGCCCAGGCCGGAGACCTGATCTTCTACGGTAGCGGCGGAAGCGTTTCCCACGTTGCGATGTGCATCGGCGGAGGCCGTGTGGTTCACGCCAGCAGCTCGAGAACAGGTATCAAGACGAGCCCGATCAACTACAGAACACCGATCGTGGCAAGACGGATCCTGAGATAATGAAATATCCAAAGCAGCTCTCTGTGAAAGCAGGGAGCTGTTTTCTCAACAGAGCAGTTAATCTCGATTCATGTGACCAAGGATTATGTGCTTTCGCTCCTTTCACCTCAAAAAGCGTAATCCCTATCGTACCATTGTGTTCTGTAAACCTAGAAAGGGTGTGTATAGTGATGAAAAGAAGATTGTTATTATGTATTATGTCTTTAAGCTTAATCGTTTTTTTCTCAGGTCCTGTATCGGGGCCGAATTCGAGTTGTAAAACGAAAGCACATTGGATTCTTGGGGTATATAACGGTGATGGAGATGGAAATTACAGACTGAGGGTGAAAGTCTATCCCAAAAAGAGGAAGATCAAATTGGAGGGATACTGTTGTAAGGGAAGAAGTTGGACTGACGAAAAACAAAGGATCAACAAGATGTTTAAGATGAAAAAAGGTCTGAAACTCAGGTATAATAGTGGCGATGAGCAGTATTCATATGATGATGCAGCAACTCATCGATATGGTCATG
>JAFYBS010000014.1 GCA_017540125.1 Eubacterium sp. | reverse complement strand
TCTTCCATTTTAACCGTATTTTTCTAACCTTTTGAGCTTTCATCTTTTCCTCGCTTCCCCTTCTTATATCGTTTTCCGTCCGGTTTGTGAAGCAGAACGCCGGTATTTTATCACAAGTTGCCTCTCTTGTCCAGCAGCGTTATCATGTCAGAATACGCTCCGCTTTCAAAACTCTTCCGAAGTTCCTCCATTAGTTCGCTCTCCTCCTCCGGTATGCGGTAAGACCCTATCTCGGCAAAGGAATCCGCCATCAATCCCTCATTTCCGGTCTCCGCTCCCTCGCGGAGCATCTCAAATACACCTTCCATCAGATATTTGTCCGCCAGAGGTCGTTTGTCCCCCGCTGATTCTTCTCCTGCCGATTCCTCTTCTGCCACATCTTCTTCCTCCGGAACCCAGATGCCGTCATCTTCTTCATCCGGGGTCCATATACCGTCGTCCTCGTCATCCTCCCCGGTGGACTTCTGTTCCTCCGCCAGCTTCTCCTGAAGGACAGAAAGCGTCTCCCGAAACTCTTCCATCAACGGTTCATGATGCTCACGAATATAGTCGGCGTCACCGTTCGCAGCAGCTGCTTCCAGTTTTTCCGCCTCCGCTCCGATCTCCATGGCACCGGCCAGCCGGGAACTGCTCTTCAGCGCATGTATCTTGATCTTGTAGTTCTCCCAGTCTTCCTGTTCATAGAAGCCGGCGAGCTCCTCCTCCCGATCCTTGCCGGATTCCTGATAGATCTGCAACACCATGAGGAACGAATCCTCCGACCCGCGGTTTTTCAGTCCCTGAGCGGCATCGATACCCGGGATGGTTTCATACCATTTTTCGGGGATTTCCTCCTGCGCAGCCGGCTTTTCCCCGGCCGACCGGCTTGTCCGAGCTGATGCAGCCGGACTTGACGTTTTCCCAGAAAGACCATCCGATACGATCTTCCCTGTTTTTTCAGTCTCCGTTGCTCCCCCCAACTCTTCATTATGCTCAAACAGGGCTCCGAGATGGTAGGACTTCTCACCTTTTTTCATAAAAAGGATCCCAAAGGTCCCCGGTCCGCAGTTTGAAGTGATACCGGCGGATGCCTTCTGATAGACGATATGCCTAAACGAAAACCTCTTTCTGACTTCCTCTCCGATCCATTGCAATTGCTCTTCATCCAGACCGGTGTAGGTGATGAATGCCAGATCCGGATCCGGATGCGCCTTCTTGGAAAGGGACCGGTCGATGTATTTTTTAAAGATTTTTTCCTGTGTTCCGATGAGGATTCCTCCGACCCCCAGCTTCTCATTTTTCACCCGGAGAAGCGGATGCAGGCTGAATGCCTTTAAGAAACGATTGACGCCGGGAGGGATTATTCCTCGTCTGGTCATATAGTCCGTATTGGAAATCACAAATCCGCAATGCATCTGAGACTTCACGCTTTCCAGTTCCTGCACGATCTTGTTTACCGGCTCGTTCTGCGCAGCCATACGCGCGGCGATCAGCACAAGCATACCGGTGGCGCTGGTGATATTTCCGGAGTTTACCACGGTAACATTGTCAAAGGCCTTTATCGCCTCCGAAACATAGGAGAACTCCACACTGCTTTTCGGCGACAGGGTGATATGGATCAGATGATGCGCATACTTCAGCTGCTCCGAGAAAAACTTCACGTACTCATCCGGCCCGGAGGGAAGAGAGGTAACCATACGATTTTCGTCCAGCATGTAACGAGCCATCTCATCGGAATCGATCTCGACTCCATCGGCAAAGCTTCCCTCATCCGTGGTGATAAAAAAGGGAAGCGTCTGTATCCCAAGATCTCTCAGCACACTCTTCGGCATATCGACCATACTGCTGGTAGTCACCGCAACCGCCCTCTTTTTCCGATATCTGCTGGCCGTATTCTTTCGGCCGCCCGACATCTCCTGTCCGCCGTGTCGCACCACCTTATCTTCGGGCAGGTGTGTTAACAGCATACTTTCCAGCTGTTCACCGGATACCGGCTTCACCAGGTAGCCGTCAAAACCGGTGTTGTTATAAAGTTCGATATTCTCCCCGCCGGCATTGGCGGTCAGAACGATGATGGGCGTCTGCCGGCTCAGGCCACCCTTCTGTTCCCGAATCCTCCGGAAACACTCGATTCCGTCCATCTCCGGCATCAGATGATCCATAAAGATCACATCATACCGGTTTGTCAGTGTCAGTTCCAGAGCATCCTCCCCACTCAGGGCCAGATCGATGGTGATCTGGGTTCCGTCAAGGAGTTTTTTCTCGACCTGAAGATTCATCTCGTTGTCATCCACGATGAGAATCCTGGTTCCCGGCGCATGGAAACTGTGCTCGAAGTGGCTTCCTTTTCCGGCCGTACCCATATTGGATATCTCAAGATCGCCGATCTTCTTCTCCGAGGCGATCCTCTGTTTCACCCGGACAGAGAAGGTAGAACCCTGTGTATAAATACTGTTGACCGTGATCTCACCGTCCATCAGCTCGACCAGCTGCTTCACGATAGACAGTCCGAGCCCGGTTCCCTCGATATGACGGTTCTTCTCCTCGTCCACACGCTGGAAGGTATCAAAAAGGTGGGGTAGAGCGTCCTGACGAATCCCCATACCGGTATCGCTGACGGTAATAGCCAGCATAGCCGTCTCCTTATCCTCGATATCACACTCCAGATGAAGGCTGATGGAGCCTTCTTTTGTATACTTGACCGCATTGTTCAGAAGATTGATCAGAATCTGTTTGATCCGCACCTCATCTCCGAACAGCACCTCCGGCACACCGGGATCGATATCCACGAAAAACTCCAGTCCCTTTTCCTCGGCCTT
>JAFYBS010000105.1 GCA_017540125.1 Eubacterium sp. | reverse complement strand
TGCCTCCTCTGCCATTTTGTTTTCCACCCATTGAACGGAAGAGCTGACCAAAAGTACCATCACCTGACCGATGGGAAGCGTCTGGAGATAGGACATAAAATCCTGGAAAAACTCCTTGTAGCCCTTCTGCATCAGGTCAAACTCATCGATGACAAAACAGCATTTTTCCTTGGCGGGAAGCAGAAGAAACTGCGCGATCTCCTCCTTCTTTTTGTCAAAAAAGCGGTTCTGCTCCTTCTCGGAATACTCCCTGGCATGATAGTAGATCACCACTTTGTCCTTGGCGAACTCCTTCACGAGTGTCGTCTTTCCGATTCCCTCCCGTCCGTAAAGGATTACGATATCGTTCTCCTTTTTCCGGAAGGACTCGTCCAGCAGTTTTTTCTCTTTTTCTCTTCCGATGAACATCAGTAAAACTCTCCTTTCTACATCTTACTCGGCGCTTCAAAGCCCAGCAGATCAATTCCTTTTTCCAAAACTTTTCGAACCAGCGAGATCAGTCTCAGATAGGAATTTCTTCTCTCCTCGTCCGGCTCGCTCAGAATTTTCGTTTCATGATAAAAATGATTAAACGCTTCCGACAGCGAATAGATGTATTGACACACTTTATGGGGTGCCAGCTCCCGATACGCCGCTTCCACCATCAGCGGGAATCCGGCCACCGTCCGGTACAGCTCGTTCTCGCTGTCGGACTCCGGTGCCTCCAGTGCCTCATCCTCATCGATCGTCCCGCCGTCCGCGGCGAACTTGTTCAGCATGGAACTGATACGGACCATCGTGTACAGAATGTAAGGTCCGGTGTTTCCCTCGAAGGAGGAAAAACGCTCCACATCAAAAATATAGTCCTTGTTAGCCTGGTTGGACAGATCGCCGTATTTCAACGCGGCCAGTCCCACCTTCTCCGAGATTTCCGTGAGCTCCTGCTCCTCGTAATCCCGGGTCTCCTGCATCTTTTTCTTCACCTCATCGATGATCATCTGCTGCAGGGCCTCCAGACGGAGAATTCCACCGTCACGGGTTTTGAACGGCTTTCCGTCCGTCCCGTTCATCGTACCGAACCCGATGTGCGTCAGCTCTGCGTCTTCGCGGGTCAGCCCCGCCTTCTTCGCCACGCGGAATACCTGGGTAAAATGAAGGGACTGTCTTTTGTCCGCCACGTACACCACCTGATCCGGATGATATATTTTTTCTCTCTCTATAATGGTCGCCAGATCGGTTGTGGCGTACAACGTTGCCCCGTTGGACTTCACGATGATACAGGGCGGAAGCTCCTTACTGTCCCCCTCCTCAGTCACGTCTACCACCAATGCTCCGTCGCTCTCATAGGCCAACCCTTCGGCTTTCAGTTTTTCCACCATATCCGGGATATAACTCTCGACGTCACTCTCACCCTTCCACAGGTCAAAATGGACATCCAGTCGATCGTAATTCTTCTTCAGATCCTCCACGGAAACCTTCATGATATGCAGCCAGATTGCCAGATAGGGTTCGTATCCGCTCTGAAGCTTTCTCGTGTTCTCCTCCGCCTCCAGACGGAACTCCTCATTCTCCTTGGAATAAGCACTGGCCGCCGGATAGATCTCCTCCAGATCCCCGATGGAAAAAGGAGGCTCCTTCGGATACTTCCCGGTAAATCCCTCATCAAAATACGGCAACTCCGGTTGTCTGCGTTTCAACTCCGTGATGATCAGTCCGATCTGTAATCCCCAGTCGCCCAGATGAACATCTCCGATCACACGATGACCGCAGGCGGCACAGATCCTTTTGATACTCTCCCCGATGATGGCCGGGCGAAGATGCCCCACATGCAGAGGCTTCGCCACGTTGGCTCCGCCGTAATCCACGATGATGGTTTTCTTTTTCTCCGGTACCGGCACTCCCAGTCTCTCATCCCGGCTCATTTCCTCTACGATTTCCGCCAGGAATTCCGGATTGAGATTGATGTTGATAAACCCGGGATTCACAGCCTCCACCGTATCAAACGCATCGTAGATGGACAGTTTCTCTACCACATCGTTTGCAATCCGGATCGGCGCTTTGTGATACTCCTTTGCCGCCGACATCGCACCGTTGCACTGGTACTGACACAGATCCGGCCGGTCCGACACCCGCACCTTTCCGTAGTTTCTGTCGTACCCGGCCCTCTCAAACGCGCTTCCCGCGATATCATCCAGTCTTTCAAGAATGGTTCTCATTGATTCTTCTCCTGCTTTCTCCTCTTTTCCGTTCTTCACGGTCATTACTTGTATATATTAAACCCAAAGTTAAGAATCGTCAAGTATTATTTCCGAAAAATATCCCGTAATTCTTTATCCCTTATTCACCGTCTTCTGACTCGAGAAGAATTTTTTGATCTTTCCTAGCAATGCCATCTTATCGATTGTCTTCAGGATATAATCCACCGGCTTCAGATCCAGCACTTCCTTGACAATCTCCAGATCATTTTTCCCGG
>JAFYBS010000104.1 GCA_017540125.1 Eubacterium sp. | reverse complement strand
CTCGGTGGCGTCCGGTGAAGCAGACGGATCCGGTATCGTACCGTCGGTTTCCGAAGTACTGTCGGCAACAGACGGAAGGCTGTTGCCCGATGATGTTAAGGAAGAATCACCGCATCCCGCGGTGGTCAGACCAAGCACCAGCAGGAGAACCGGGAGAATGATTTTTTTTCTTTTTTTACAATTCATATCAGACAGATCCTTTCTGTATTCGATTGAGGTTTCCGATCCGGTATCAGATTACCTGAACGCCGCCAAAGGGACGGATCAGCAGAACGTGGCAGGCACCTTCGCCGAACAGATCATCCATGGCTTTTCGATAGATTTCCACGGTGTCATTTTTCACGAATGCCTGGATCGTTCCGGCGAAACCTCCGCCGTGGATCCGACAGGCACCGGCGTCCTCCGATCTTCGTAAAGTGATCTCGCTGACCATCAGTCCGACGGAGGTATTTTGATGCTTCAGATCATGCGGGGGGTAGACGTTCTGAAGGTACTGGAAGGAGGAGGCACCGGACCGTCGGATCACGTCGAGAAAGTCCGGAAAGCGGTCTTCCTTCAGGGCGCAGACAGCGTCCTTCACCCTTCGGCATTCTTCATAAAAATGGATCGCACGCAGGAAAGCACGGTCACCTACCTTTTCCCGGATCAGGGGGGCATTTTTCAGAACGAGATCCTCCGGGAGTTCGTGGAGGACTTCGCGGTCGAAGAGCGCCGCTACCTGTTTCATCTCATCGGGGACAGCGGCATAATCCGGAGTCAGGTCGGCATGGGAGCCTTTGGTATCGGTGATGCACAGACTGTATCCTGCTTTTGTCAGGGAAAAATCAATTCGTTCTACCACCGGATCCGATGGGTCGGAAAAATCGATGTGGCAGAGAGAACCCACCGAACATGCCATCTGGTCCATCAGTCCGCAGGGTTTACCGAAATATACATTTTCCGCATACTGGCCGACTTTGGCAATCTCGACGGCATCGATCGTTCCTTCGTTATACAGACAGGACAGGATGGTGCCGACGATCGTTTCGAAGGCGGCGGAAGAGGACAGACCGGAGCCGCTGAGTACATCACTTGTCACATAGGCGTTGAAACCGCCGATGGCATGACCGTTCTCGCGAAGCCTGGCCAGAACACCCCGGATGATCGCTTTCGTCGTTCCCTCTTCTTCCGGATGGGGGTCCAGTTGATCCAGACGGATCGTCATCATATCGTACCCTTCCGACAGAAGCTGGATCGCGCCGTCATCCCGCGGGGACACGACGGCGATCGCATCATCACTGATGGAAGCGGCCAGAACCTCACCATGCTGGTGATCGGTATGGTTTCCGCATACCTCGGTACGGCCGGGGGCGGAAAAGATGTGAACCTCATCCGACGTATCATGATTAAAAATGTGCCGAAACTCATTGACTGCCCTGACATAGCGGGCCTGTTGGATCGAAACCTCGGCCTGTGTTTGGTAGATGTCCATCAGTCGGCTGTCCAGGTTTCCGTCTTTAATATAAGATATTAATTCTTTTGCGTTCATAGCATTCCTCCATGCTGCAATTTTTGATCACACGATATCCACTCTTTGGCTATTGTATCACAGTCAGTGAGGGGGAGCAAGGGTGATTTTTCGGAGGAAAACGGAAGTTCACAAAAAAAACACAAAAAAGAATTAGCACTCGACTTGACAGAGTGCTAACAAAGTGATATAATGCGTTACAAGAACAGGGAACAGACCATATACAGGGAGGTTCCTGAGGTATTGCACCCGCGGATGCGGAGACGCCCGCGGAAAGAGAGAAAGAAGGAATGACTTATGTTGATGCCTACTGTATTCGGAAGTAACTTTATGGATGATGTGTTTGATGATTTCTTCGGATCATCATTCGTGCCTGCCGGTCATGTATCGGCGACCGCATCGATGAAGGCAGATATCACCGAGACCGATAAAGGCTATCGTATCGATATGGATCTGCCGGGATATGCGAAGGAGGATGTGCAGGCGGAGTTGAAGGATGGCTACATGACCATCACGGCAGAGCATGCCAATCAGAACGAGGAGAAGAATAAAGAAGGAAAGATTATCCGTCGTGAGCGGTATCAGGGAATCTGTCGCCGGAGCTTCTATGTGGGAGATGCTGTCACGGAGAAGGATATTCAGGCGAAGTTCAAGGACGGCGTCCTGACACTGGAGGTTCCGAAGAAGGAAAAGGTTCCCGAGGTGGAGACCAAGAAGATGATTGCGATCAAGTAAGTAACAGTAAGTAATGTGAGGAGAGAATGTGGGATACAATTTGTGATGTACTTTTGGATGCGGGCTTAGACACGCTGAAGCTGATACCGTTTTTATTTGTCACCTATCTTCTGATGGAGTGGTTCGAACACCGGACGGAGACGAAGACACAGTCAGCGGTGCTGAAGGCCGGAAGGCTCGGACCATTGATCGGCGGTGTACTGGGTGTGGTACCGCAGTGCGGATTCTCGGCAGCGGCCTCCAGCCTGTTTGCCGGCGGTATGGTGACGGCAGGAACGCTGGTGGCGGTGTTTTTATCGACCTCAGATGAGATGCTGCCTATCTTTATCTCCGAGACGGTGCCGGTTCCGACCATACTGATGATCCTGGGAACCAAGGCGGTGCTGGGAATTGTTGCCGGTTTTCTGTTGGACGGTATCTATCATGGGATGCTGAGGAGGCCGCTTCGTTATAAGAACATTACGAATCCTCATTCGGTACACGAGGTTTGCGAGGGGGAACACTGCCAGTGTGAGGAAGGGTCTATTTTTAAATCCGCCGTATTTCACACGTTGCAGATCACGCTGTTTATCTTCATCTTTTCCCTGATCATCGGCGGGATCGTCGAGTGGGTAGGAGAGGATGCGATCACCAATCTCTTCACCGGAGCTCCGGTGGTCGGTGTGCTGCTGGCCGGTCTGGTGGGGCTGATCCCGAACTGCGCGGCCTCCGTGGTGCTCACGGAATTGTATCTGGACGGTGTGATCGGTGCCGGTCCGATGATGTCGGGACTTCTGGTCAGCGCCGGCGTGGGAATCCTGGTACTGTGCCGACTGAATCGGAGACATTGGAAGCAGAATCTGGGGATCATCGGGTATCTGTATGTCATCGGCGTGATCTGCGGTCTGGTGATCGATGCGTTGGGAGTGAGCTTTTAAGGAAACACGTTGTTCCGCATTTTCTTAATTCTTTTGTGAAGGAATGAAGCACCTTTCCTGTGGCGAAAGTCATGGGGAGGTGCTTTTTGCTTTTGCTTGACATCGGCGACGGAATAATATATAATTCTGTACTGTATCTAGTGGTGTACCTGAGAACGCACATTATATAAGAAAGAATAGCGGGAGGATGAGGAATGAATTATCATATCGCTGTGATTCCCGGAGACGGGATCGGACCGGAGATCGTCCGTGAGGCGAAGAAGGTTTTGGATAAAGTAGGAGAGGTCTACGGCCATCAGTTCGAATATGAGGAGCTGTATATGGGCGGATGCTCCATCGACAAGTTCGGTGATCCGCTGACCGACGAGACGCTGGAATGCGCCAGAAAGGCCGATGCGGTACTGCTGGGTGCCGTCGGCGGAAGGGTCGGTGTGGACAGCTGGTACGAGCTGCCGCCGGAGAAGCGTCCGGAGGCGGGACTGCTGAAGATCCGTAAGGGCCTGGGTCTTTTTTGCAACCTCCGTCCGGCCATCCTTTTTGAGGAACTGGAGGGCGCCTGCCCGCTGAAGAGCGACCGCTCGCAGGGCGGTTTCGACTATGTGATCGTGCGGGAGCTCACCGGAGGACTTTACTTCGGTGATCGTTATACAAAAGAGATTGACGGTCAGATGACCGCGGTCGACACCTGTATTTATTCGGAATCGGAGATCCGTCGTATCGCGAAGAAGGCCTTCGAGATCGCGCAGAAGCGGAATCACAAGGTTTGCAGTGTGGACAAGGCCAATGTTCTGGACACCTCCCGCCTTTGGAGGAAGGTCATCCACGATATGGAGAAGGACTATCCCGATGTAGAGCTTTCCGATATGCTGGTGGATGCTGCCGCCATGGAGATGGTCAGTGACCCGAAGCAGTTTGATGTCGTCGTCACGGAGAATATGTTCGGCGACATCCTTTCCGATGAGGCTTCGATGACCACCGGCTCTCTCGGTATGTTGCCGTCCGCGTCTCTGGCGGAAGGAACCTTCGGTCTCTACGAACCGAGCCACGGCTCAGCTCCGGACATCGCAGGGCAGGACAAGGCAAACCCCATCGCCACGATCCTTTCCGTCGCCATGATGCTTCGCTATTCCTTTGATCTGCAGAAGGAAGCCGATGCCATCGAGGCCGCGGTCAAGTCCGTTCTGAAGGACGGCTACCGCACCGGCGATATTATGAGTCCCGGCTGCAAGCAGGTCGGTTGCATCGCTATGGGTGACGAGATAACTGCTCGAATAGTATAAAGCGGAGTCCCGAGTGGAAACAAATGAAAATCCCGAAAGAATCAGGAGGTATATATTAT
>JAFYBS010000103.1 GCA_017540125.1 Eubacterium sp. | reverse complement strand
TTTACCTAAATCCGCTGAAATTGATGAATATGAGAATAATCTGATTTTCCATGCCGAGCCTACTCCGGATGAAAAGAAATCTTTGAAGAATATTTTTCACATAGGAAATGCGGCAAAGAAAGGGTTGAGCAAGGATGAGGTAAGACGTATGGATGATGCTGATTCTGTATGGAGGCAGGCATTAGAAGATTATTTTTCTTCCGGTACCATTAGAAAAGCTCATTCAGAGGAAATAAGGATAATCCCTCAATTTGTGTCGATATCACCGACCGAAAATGCTTTGGAAAAATATACTAGAACTGAATTTAACAGCGTGAGCGGAAAAACAATGTTTACTTTGCCGATTGATATAGGTGAGTATCGAGGATTCGTTAAATCAGACAGGCTTCTGAATAGGATGCTAAACTATGGAGAGAAGTTTTCAGAAGAAGATGCGGATGCCTGGGGAGATTATAAAGTTGGATTGATACCGGTCGCTCAAACAGAAATCAATTCTGCTCAGAGGTTAATGAAACTGATATCAATACATGGTTCAAGGATGCAGATCCGTTGGCAGACGGAGAATGCTGTGTGTCCGATCTGTGGAAGTAAGGAATGCTCTGAGGAAAGTAAAGATAGCTGGAAATGTAATAATCCTGAGTGTGGGGTATTGTTTGGAATCACAAAGCATGATAAGGAAAAAGGTGGATGCGGAGCAAGATATGAATGGACTCGCCCGTATGTCAGCATAAAAAACAGGGATATTCCTACTGATGATCATTTGGAGCTCTTATTTAAAAAGGAGTTGATCTTCGATAGGCTCACAATAACAGATTTTGAACTGAAAAGACAAACAGATGGGTATGTCAGGTATATTCCGATATGCCCTAAGTGCGGAAAACGACCTAAAGTTTTGTAAAACACAATTGGATAAGTACTATTTTTATGCAGTGCAAGTGACGGAATGTCATTTGCACTTTTTTTGTAAAAGTGTTAAGTCTGATATTATCCATCTCTATATATAAGTAGAACAGGGAAACAGTGAACGGGATCAAGGAGGTGACAGAGTATGCATATCATTGCGTTTATTCTTATGTTTGTTTTTGGCTCAATCGGTGCGGCGAGTAGAGGAGATTATTCTGGGGTTGTTGTTATAGGAAAGGTACTTATGGGGATTGGAGTTTTCTTTTTCCTTGCTTGCATCTTAACAGGGTTCTCAACGAAAGGAGCAGGAACAGTTTTTCTTGTCTCCATTGTGATGGCGGTTCTAGGAGGTCTATTAGCCTCAAAAGAATAGTTTGAAAACCTATCAATACTGGTGGACGGAGAGTTTTCGTTAAAGCAAATTGGAAAGGAGATCACAAAAATGGAGAATAAACTGATTTTCAAGCCTAGGAGAGACGAGTATGGTCTTGTTGTGGGAGATACAAGAAAAAAAGGATTATCTTCCTCGGATTACAAGCCGGTTACCATAATTGTAAGAAACAAAAGAGACAAGAAAATAAACTTGTTTGGCTATCTTGATGAGGGGGCGAGTATGGTACTGGTCAGTGAGTATATTTATACTAACAATGAGGCTGCATTATCAGAACCGATCAAGAAATCTGAGGTTTATCGCGGACATAAGAATTATGTTAATCCTAACAAAAAGAAAAAAAAGAAGAGCACAATGCAGTCCGGACGGATTGATTATTCGTATAAAAGATACGGAAAGAGTATATCGCATTATTATGAATGGGCCGAAATGAACGGATTCTCCTCAGAGTATTGTACAAAATGTGGAAAACCATCCTATATGGGGAGATCATATTGCTTTGGCTGTTTGAAAGAACAGATGGAGCTTGCATCATGATGTTACTGGTCTCGCTTTTCGGGATGTTGTACGCTGAACCTACCGGCGTGCGGTGAAAAGTGGAACGGTTCATCATTCCGAGGTTATTGCTGGCCTGTGGTTGCGATGTTGAAGATGGTGAGCTGCATGAGAGTGTGTGAGGCTCCGGAGTGTGAAGGATTGCTTGGATGAGGAGGATTTTTGGAGGAGATCCGGGCGGATTATGGCAGATGACATGTGACAAAATAGTAAAGCATGACCGACAATACACTGTTTTACGCACTTTTTCAAGGAATTTCTCAAATTTGATTGACTCAGGTGTCCGTACATTGGGACAGGTATGTGTGGTAGGATGGAGCCAGATAAGGGAGCCAGATAAGGGAGCCAGATAAGGACCTGGATTGCAAAAGTAAACCTGTGGTCCGGGCAGAAAGGAGACGCTATGAGAGGATTTGGATATTGGATTTTGGTAATTGCAATAGTCTTTATCGCTGTTATGACCCCGATTGTCCTTGTGGCGTCGATAGCATCGGGCATCAAGGTCAGCCTTGAGTTGTATATTGTGGGATTCATTGAGTTGGCAATAATCCTGATTTTTATTTCCTACAAGATTTTGAGCAGGAAAAACAGATTTGCGAAGTTGCAGAAAAAGATGATTCCCGCGGTGATAGTTTCCTGTGCAGTATCTCTGTATCTTGGATTTACTTTCGCGCCGATGCTTGAGTTTGAGGGGAGCGAAAAAAGCTCGAGTAGTTATCACAGCAATTATTCATCTTATCGATATCAGAGTTCCTGGAATTCAAGCAGAGGAAGTGGTGGTTCCGGTGGGACCAGCAGCACGACTTCCAGGAGTACTCCGAAACCGAGGGTAACATCGAGACCGTCATATTCCAGCAGCTCGAGGACAACACCGAGACCTCAGCGTACGGTGAATCCTGAAGATCATGACATCGAGTCCTATTACCTTGATTATCAGGATGAATTTGAGGATGAGGACGATGCATGGGATGATTTCGAGGATGATCCGGATGTGTGGGATGATTACTGATAGGATGATACGGGTTCCAATGAGGGAGTGTGCCTATGGACGAGAAATCAGAGATCATAGAGGTCGAGTCGCCATACAAGATGCTTCTTGAGGAAGTACGGATCCTGAAGGCAAGGCTTGCGACGGTGATGGAGGAGCGTGACGACCTGAGAGACCATATCTGTCGTGAGATCCAGGCCGAGTATGATGAGAAGGTTGGGAAGCTTGAACTGGAGGCGATGGAGATTGAGATCCGACTCCAGGCGAGGAGGATGACTCTTCAGTATATGCAGGCGGCGGTGAACCGGGATCAGGAACCTTCCTATGAGGAAGCTACGAGGCAGACGGAGGAGAAGACCAGAGCCTATCAAGAAGATCTAAACCGGAAGGCTGAACAGGCCAGACAGGACGAGGAATATGCAAAGCGCCGTCAAAAGCAGGATGAGTGGAACAGGCAGCATGCCGGTGAAGCTGGTCAGGCAGATGGTTTCGGCGAAGTGGGGAGCGGAGAGTCGGCTCAAAAGACCGTTGACGATACCGATTCCGGTGATACCGAAACAGAAGATAGCAGACAGACCGGAGAATCGGGAACGGATGGATCCGAGGAAAGCCAAGGATCAAACGATAATGGAGGGCAGGATAACTCCCGTGATGGTGATGATCCGCATGTGAAGCGGATGTCTCCGGCACAGGAACTGAAGCACCTTTACAGAAAGATTGCCAAGAGACTCCATCCGGATTCCAATCCGAATGTGACGGAAGCGGAGCGGGAGCTTTTTCTGAAAGCACAGGCAGCATATGCGGAGGGTGATTTGGAGACGCTCCGTGAGATTGCGGAGAAGATTTCAGAGGTGGATGTCGAGGAACAGTTCGAGGATACGGCTGAGGATATCGAGAAACTGATGAAATACCGAGATCAGCTGAAAAAGCAGATCTGGTCAACGGAGCACGATATCGAGGATATCAAGGAGTCGTTCCCGTACAATGCGAGAGAGTTCCTTGCGGATGAGGATGCGGTTCGTGAGCGCAGGGCAGAGCTGATCCAGTATATCCATGAGTGTGAGGAGCAGATAAAAGAGCTGGATGAGAGGATAGAGCAGCTGAGGCAGGAACATGAGAATCATCAGCGGAAATGCGGTTGATTTATCACTTCGCTCCGGAAAGGAGGAAGGCATGGTTGCGAATAAAAACGAAGTATCGGTTTTGAATGCCGGGACAGCGGCGGTTATGCTCCACAGTCCGTTAGGCTATGATCTGATGAAGCCGTTTTCGCAGGAGATCGTCCTTTTGAAGACGCGGCTTGTCGGCTGGAACCATGTGAGAGGGTTTGAGAAGCTTCTTTCGAAGATGGAGGAGGGCGACCGGGTCATCCTCAAGAGAGAGCCGAAGAACGAATACGATAAATATGCGATTCGTGTACAGCGAAGTGATGGACGTAAACTCGGATACATCCCTCGTCGTGACAACAAGGTGATTGCGAATCTGATGGATGCCGGCAAAAACATCTATGCCATCTATACCGAGATGCTCGATCCGTATGAGGAGTTCGACTATGTGAGACTCACGGTGATGATGGAGGATTGAGGAGGCGCCCATATGAACGAAGTTCATATGCTTTGAATGGCGCCGACGACATGCCGCCGAGCGAAGCGAGGGGGCGATTCCGTGAAAGGAGGCGCTTATGAAGAAGGGATATGACAGACGCGGGCTCTTCGGTGATATCATCCACTACGATGAGCATGGGAAAAAGATTGGCGTGAGCAAGCGTGGATTCTTTGGGAGTTACACCGACTACGATGCCTCCGGGAAGAAGATCGGCCGGACACAGGAAGGATTCTTCGGCCGGTACAAGTATTATGACAACCGGGGCAATCAGACCGGATACAGCGATCCTGCGATGTTTGTTGGTACCAATCACTATGATAAGTCTGGAAATAGGGTCGGCCACAGTGATCCGACGCTGATCAGCGGATGGGATCACAGGAGAGAGAGACTCCGCCGGGCTGCGCAGGGAGCATTTTTATACGATTTAGTGAATGGAAGGAAAAGAGAACCGGTCGAGGCAGAGTACGAGGAGATCCGGTATGAGGAAATCCCGACTCCGCCGAAGGCACCGGATATCAGTTACGGTTCGTCGGCGACGAATTATAATCGGAGAAGATAGGCCGCCGAAACGAAGCGGGGGATGATTCATATAAGATCGGAGGTGTTGACATGGAGGATAACTTCTATGAAAAGCTTAAAAGTCTTATTTTTGATCTGATGCAGATACTGAATCGACTGGACAGAGATGGACTCGGGGATGAATTAAAGAAAAAAGGCGTCAATGATTCGGTGGAGTTCGCGGCCAAGAAGGAACTGGCGCTTCTCACGCTCAGCGTGGTTGATGAGAAGAGGGAACTGCCTAATACCTGTTATTCGTATCTGAATGATACTCTGGGATTTACATATGACAAAAACGAGGTCAAGAAGATGCGAAGGGAGTTGAAGCAGGTTGAAGACGAAAACCTGTTTCCTCTATTTCCCTTTTATCTGCTCACTGACAAGGCTCTTGAGGATTTGATGAAGGCTAATGGAGAAGTACTCCGAGTGTCGGAAGTCTATGTTCAGACAGCAGCTTACTTCGTCGCAGCGTTTATGCAATGTGTGGACAATGTTTCGGCGCAGGAGATGATCGCCTACTGTGATGTGTTCCGCAGCTTGAAAAACATGATCGAGATCACTGTGAACGAAGAGATCGAATTCAACCCGATGAATATGCTATCAGATGAAATCTGTGATCTCTTTGGGGCGATGAGCAAGCTTGATTCCATGATACACGGAAAGAGGCCGATTATTGCAAACTTGGAACGTTCGACGACAGAACTCTTTGAGGAGGTCGGGATTGATATCGATTTTGAAAAAGAAGATGATGAGGAGGACGAGTCGGGAGAAGAGTCGGAGCATTTTTCTCTGAAGAACAACGATCCTGCATTGCAGGGCGGATCGTTGAAGCCGGTTTGGGAGGGCATTGAATCTGGAAAATCGGCGGTGGATGCACTGGATGGGCTGATCGGGCTTTCGGAAGTCAAGGAGCAGGTGCGGAGCATCATGAAGGTTCATCAGGTCAATCAAAAGAGTAAGGAACTCGGGGTAAAGCGACCGGCGTTTTCCAAACATATGGTGTTCATGGGAGAAGCCGGCACGGGAAAAACGACGGTGGCACGGATCATCGGAGGGATCTACAAGGATATCGGGCTTTTGTCGAAGGGGCACTTCGTAGAAGCGAGCCGGGTGGATCTGGTAGGAAAATATGTTGGCAGTACGGCGCCGATGGTTCGATCGGTGTTCCAGTCGGCGATGGGCGGAGTGCTTTTTATCGATGAGGCATATGCGCTGACTAGAGATGATGTCGGTGATTATGGGCAGGAGGCCGTGGATACGCTGGTCAAGCTGATGGAGGATAACCGCGAGGACATCGTCGTGATCGTGGCGGGCTATCCGGAACTGATGCATGAGTTCCTCGATTCCAATCCGGGACTCAGGTCGCGGTTCCCGACGGTGCTGACATTCGAGGATTACACGTATGAGGAACTCGTGAAGATTTTTAAGTATATGTGCAGTGAGAACGAGATTTTGATCGACCAT
>JAFYBS010000102.1 GCA_017540125.1 Eubacterium sp. | reverse complement strand
CAGGCCTCGTATCTGGCCTGAACCTTCGCCGTCGTATCCTGAAACTTCATAGCGGTCCGAAACGCGTCCTCGATGTTCAGACCCGATGCCATTCCCATGGCCATAGCCGAAGCGAACCGGGACTCTGCCATCCGTCTTGCCAGCCCCATGCTTCCGAAAATCTTTTTATATACACGGAGAAATCCGCTTCTCGCAACTCTCGATCCACTGAGAACCGCTGCCAAAACAACCACAATTCCCAGAATCACGCACAGAACCGGCATGATGTTTCCGAGTGTGTTACCGAAGGACAGCAAAAAGCGGGCGGTACCGCTCATCGTACCACCGAGCTGCTCGTATACCCGATTGAATATGGGCAGAACGCGAACCAAAAGAACCACGATGATCACCAACATCAATACCATCAGGATCATGGGGTACAGAATCGCAGAACGGATCTGGTTTGAGATTTGAACCTGCCTGTCATAATAATCCGCCAGTGCACGGAAGGACTGCTCGAGGCGCCCGGTCATCTCACCGGTGTCGATCATGTCACTGACATATTTGGGGAAACATCCCGCTGCGCGGATCGCCTCGGAGAAGGGTTTTCCATCAGCGACGACCTCCGCCATGTCCTTCAACATCTGTTTGTTTTTTTTGTCCGCCTCATCTTCGGCCAGAAGATACAGACCATCCTCAGTGCCGATTCCGGAGTGAAGCAACAGCGCCATCTCCAGGCTGAATGCGGACACGTATTCGTTACTCAGTACTCTTTTGCTCATAAAACTCTTCCTCTATCAGTAGCTGTATTGTGCTTTATAGTTCTTGGTGTTGTTGATATATTTCATGATGGACTTACTGGATTTGCCGGTCGAGGCATACGTAGGATCCATCAGTTTCCACTTGTTTCCGGCGATGTAGATCGCACCGGTGATCCACCCTTTCTTTTTACTGAAGACGTTGATCCATGCGTGATACTCGCTTCCGGTGTATCCGATCACAAGCTTAACCGGAACCCCCTGCGACCGAAGCATGGCCGTCATGGTCGACGCATAGTCAAAACAGATTCCCTTTTTCTTGTTATAGATATCATCCAGCACCGGCAGATAACCGGCCTGAACGGTCCTGGCTTTGTCATAGTCATAGGAGAAATACCCGATCACCCATTTATAGACTTTTTTCACCTTGGCCAGATCGGACGTTGCCCCCTTGCACAGGGACTCCGCCTTGGCAACGCACTTCGTCGAAGCGGTGTAATCCACATACTGATTCGGCCGGATATACGGCTGAAACTCATCGGTTAACGTGGCGTCAAACGTGGCCGTCAGCACCTGCGCATAGCTGTTTCCGCTGACATTTTTCAGAACTGTGACCTTGTAAGTTCCGTTTCCTTCCGTCAGAGGCAGCACCTCGTAGTCATTTTTCCGGATTGTGTACGTGTAAGTCGCGCTTCCCTTCGCCACCTGAGCTTTGATGACTTTGTCCGTGCTTTCCAGATATTTGACATTGACATATCCGTTGGCCGTGTTGGAGTAATCTATGATGCAATTCTCGTTTTTTTCTACCTGTGTCCCCGATGCCGGCGTCGGCTCGATCACCGTTGCCGCAACGGATGGCGTTCCCCCAACCGCCGATACTGTGCCCACAACAGCCAAAAGTCCGACCGCCAGGCACTTTGCAAAGCGTTTATTCATCGCTATCCCTCCGTTCTATATGGAAAGATTGATTTTTTACCATTGTCATTATATACCCATTTTTTGATAAATTCAAGGCAAAAATGTACGGTCCTGTGTCAGATCTGCTCATTGACGGATACTTCAAATATCGATTTGGCTGTGTAGACTCCTTCCGACGAACAATCCCAGAAAAGATAAGGAGCAATTTCATCGAAGGACACCCGGAATATCGTGGAATTCGTGCCTCCCTTCACATACAGGATAATTGTGTTTTCCTTCGGATCGGTGAAGGCATTCTGTACAACCAGCGTCTCTCCGTACCCGGAAAGGACCTTCACGTGCTTGATCAGCTCTGCCTGGGATATCATGCTTCCGGAGGTATCCCTGACCGGAACAGACCAGTTTCTCAGCGTGATCGTGACGTTGTGCGTCATCGTGGGTTCGGAAAACCGGTCAACCATCCGGAAACTGCTGTAGGTGGACACGATGTCCTGCAGACTCAGTTTCAAACTGAATACACGGTCTTCCGCGCTTTCCGTCGTTCCCGACGCACGAAATCCCCGCAGATAAACGCGGTAGTTTCCCTCGTACCGGGCGGTTCCCAAGTCGATGATCACCTGATTGGGATACTTGTTAACATCGGGACGGATCACTCTCGTTACCGCCACCTCCTGGAGGTTTGAGCCGTTTTCCCGGAACACCTGCGCGACGCTTTTCGCATTTTTCACCCAGTATCCGGCATCCTGAACCTGTCCCGGAACCGGGCTGGGGGTGGTATCGTAATTCAAAATATGGGAATATGCCTTGTTAAATCCGACGGAAAGGCAGGTATGATAGCTTTCCCTTTCCACATAGTACTTCGTATAGCTTTCCACCACATTCAGGCTGGACATGGTTCCCGGTGAGGGAGAAACGGACGCCGTCGGTGTCGTCGTCGGTACCACAGGCGGAGTTACCGTAGCAGCCGGAACGGTAGGTGATACCGCGGGTGCCGTTGTTTTGGACGGCGCCTGTGTCGGGGTAGCCGGCTCCGGTGTGATGACCGGTGCTGACGTCACCGTAGCGGCGGTTGATTTCACGGTCACAACACAGACCAGCTTTTTCCGCTTCAGTTTTTTTCCGGCCTGATAGTCCACCTTTGCTGTCACACGTGCTTTGAAGCGGGGAACCTGTGACCCTTTCTCGGTAGAAACGACGGCAAATTTTCCCGAGGTTTCGGACAGGGTCAGCACACTGCTTGCGTTTGTATTCACGCTCCACTTGGTACTGATGATTTTATCGATTCCGTTTTTCCGGATTTTCAAACGGAAGGCGCTGCCCGCGATCAGGGTCTTTTTCTCGTGAGAAAACGTCGGTGCTTTTTTCGCGGCGGCAACGCGGGATCCACCCGTCATAGACAGGATCAGTGATAAAACAAGAAGCATTGCCAGGCGGCTTCGACGATGTGAAAAACGATGATTCCTTTTTACGGCGTATCCCATAGACAACTCCCTCTCACGTAATCAGTTTTCATAACAGTTATGTCAGACGAATTCCATAAATCTGACAACCACGCGTACCCAACACCAGAATATCATTGTAAACAGCCGGCGAGGCCTCGACATTTCCGGATCCCAGATCAATTTTATCCAGGGTTTTTCCGCTGATTCCGTCCAGCATCATCAGCATGGAATCACTTCTGGCATAGCATACCACATCCTTGCCGGCTTCATCGGAATTGTACACGCATACCGGCGAGGACCAGGTATAGGGACCCTCCTGTTCCCAGGCTTTCTTTCCATTTTTCTTTTTCAGCGCAACGATAACACCCCGATAGGTATTCTCTGTTTTGCTGACCGTCACATAGATATAGTCGTCCAGTGAACGATGTCCCACCGCGATGGTTGACTGTACACCTCCGGAGTTTCCTTCCACGGAATGACAGGTATAGGAGGTTTTCCAGACAACCGATCCGTCGGAGGCATCAATCTTCCATATGGGAATCTCGGCAGAGGATGAACTGCGCCATCCCAGGTGGAAGGACGTACTGACATACAGATAAAGATTGCCGTCCTCCACGGAAAGTACAGGGGTGGAATTGGAATCATCCAGGATGTCCTGAACCCATTTCAGCTTCAGCGTGTTCAGGTCCAGGCACATCAGGTGACCGCCGTTGTCCGCGATGTAGAGATATCCCTGATAGATGGCCGCACTGTCTTCCATTCCGTACCAGTAGGTGGAGGTGTTGTTTCGTCTTCCCTTGTACCGCCACTTGACAATCGGTCCCGGATCGATGGAAAGCTTTCCACTCGCCTCGTCGTACTTCGTGTTCAATTTGATCAGATACAAAATCCCGTTTTCACCCGGTGAGATCAGCGTATCCGTCTCGGCGTCCACCAGCGTGGAGGAGTCGAAAAAGCTCAGTGATCCGCGTAGCGAGAAGGGATCCTGGCAACCGTATTCGTACATGACATGACAGTCAATCAGACTGATGATAAACGCACGGGAGGTTCCGGCGGAGCTGTTGTAGCCCGAACCTACATACAGGATAGGATAACCGCGGGGATCCAGCGCCCCGGCCCCCTTGAATACGAATCCGGTATGCATGGTTTCTCTGGTCGCTTTGCCGGTGTTGATATCCGTGAAGTAGATGTTTCCGTCCAGACTGGCATGTACGGCCTCAACCACGTTATCATCCTTCTTGGCCCATTTGTACATATTCATGTGTTTTTTGGTCTCAGCCGGCCAGTGGATCAGGAGAGGCTGTCCGGTCCATCCGTTACCGCTCCAGTACTGTCCTCCGATGGTAACACTCTGCGTACCGACCGTCCACATTTTTTCCATCTTGTAGTTCTTCATCGGTGCCGTTCCGTACGCCGGCATATCACGGAAGTTATTCCCGCGGAAGGTAAGTACCCCCTCCATCTGTGTGTAATCACGACCGAGTCCGAACTCAATCGGCTCATCCGCCTTATACCTTCTTACCGCGGAGCCGTTCTTCACGATATTCGTAAACTCCATCAAACGCGAGGGCTTGGTCTCCGCCGTATGTCCGATCTTGAAATCCGTTACCGCGTCGGGATCCGGGGTCGGTTCCGGCTCCGGCTCGGGCTCCTCGCCACCGGTTTGTTCTTCCCCGCCGGTGCCGTCGGGACTTTCCGCCTCTTCGGACTGTTCCTGCTCTGCTACGGTATCCCCGGATTTACCACTGTTCTTTAACATAAAAATAAACACAACCGCCAGTATGATCGCGGACAAAAACAAAAATGCCACCGCTACCCGCATTTTTCTGACCTTGTATTTCTTCTTTTTACCGGTCGCCATAACCACACTCCTTGCCGAAAAATAATTCGCTTAAATCCGAAAAACAGCCCCTGCTTTCACAAGGGCTGTTTCCCGGAAAGCACTGAACTATCAGCGTTTTCCCGCTGTGATTTACTGATTGGTTTCTTCCTCTTCCGGAACCTCGTCGGTATACTCTTCTGTGTCATCCGTGGAAAGATCCTGATCATCGAAGGTATCTTCCTGTGCAGTGCTTGTATTCAGCATCGAGTTCAGGTCGATACCGTACTTATCACCGAGCTCTTTGGCGAGATCCTCCGTCTTCTTGGTCAGCTCATCCATCTGAGGCTCATACTTCTCCTGGATCGCTTCCATCTCGTTCATATCCGAAACACCGGCAAAATCATTGAACTCGTCCTTAACCAGCGTTACGATTTCCTTTACCGTATCCCGAAACTTCTGGGAATCCGCACCCGGTGCCTCGACAGCATCAAGCTTACTGTTCGCCTCATCCATCTTGTCAATAATCGGCTGCACCGCATCCGAAATCTGACTGGGATCAGACACACCGAGCATGGACACCAGTCCGGTTCCCATTTCCGTCATCGCTTCCGACAT